>JAQTQF010000075.1 GCA_028712345.1 Phycisphaerae bacterium
CAAAAAGAAGATTGTTGAAGATATGCTGAAAAAGCTCCGGCAGGATGCAAAAGACAGATATGCGATGAAAACCGCAACAGGCGAAGAGAAAAGTAAAACAGGGAGTGAAGAAAAATCAGAATAGAAGAATAATTAGCTATTGACAGTTTTTGAAGTACCGCTAAAATATATGTACTGTATAAAACTAAATTGTAAAGGTTGCTTTAAGGGCAAAATATTTGCTCATCCACAAAGCAACCTTTTTTTATTTTCTGTGCAATCGGGAATTTGCGGCAGATGCCGGAGATTCAGAAACGAAAACGGAATCAATGTGAGAGCGAGGTAAAATGAACAGCGAAAAAAAATACAGTCAGTTTGCCCTGGTCAAAGAAATGATGGAAACCCCGGAAATACTGAGCAAATTCAGCTTGAAAAATGCTGACAGGGTCATAGATGCGATAAGGGAAAAGGGTAAATTATTTTTTACCGGCGAAGGGTCAAGCAGGATTTTTCCAGCCAAGAACGCAATGTACTGCGCAAGGAGGGCGGGTTATGATTTGAATCTTGCCACCGAAGGCGGCCTGCAGGCCTGCAATTATGATATTAGCGATTTTGTTGTTTTCGGCGCATCAAACAGTGGCCAAACCAAGGAAGTCATACGGTTTTTCGACAGGCTTAAAAAGATTGGACATAAAAACCTTTACGGTCTTACCGCAAATCAACACACAAAGCTCGAATCGCTTGCACATCAGACATTTTTATTAAGCTGCGGCAAGGAAGATGCTGTGGCTGCGACAAAGAGCGTTGCTGAGCAGGGTCTTTTTTACCAGACGCTGCTTGCCTCGATACAGGATATTGATTTGAGTAAAAAACTTTCCGCACTTGCCGATGCCTTTAACATTGCGCTGACAATGCCGTTTGATGAGAAAATTACCGAGGCGATAGCATCGGCAGGCACAATATATTTTGCGGGCAAAAACGACGGTGTCGCTGAAGAGCTTACATTGAAGACCAATGAAATAACACGCAAAAAAAGTGACTGGCTTGAAGGAACTTATGCGGTTCACGGCGTTGAAGAAGTTATGAATGCCGATGATGTGGTTATTCTGATTGACCCGTTTAAGAGTGAGTTGGAAAAAATAAAACAAACTCTCGTCGATGGCGTTGGGATGAAGGTCTTTGCCGTCTGTGATGAGGATACAATATTTCCGACGATAAAAGTTCCTGATATTGGCGAACTTGCAAATTATGTCTATCTGGCGGCCGGCTGGAATATACTGGTTGAAGTCGGCGTAAGTTTAGGCATAAATCTTGACAAACCTCAACGGGCAAGAAAAGTTGGTAATGAGTTTATCGAATAATGCGTTAAAGCATACCGAGTCTTTTTTAAAGCCCTCGTATATCGGGGGTTTTTTTATGCCGGAAGATTTTTATTTGCCAAAATACAGGTATGGTGCTATATTTTCAGCAGATTATATGTGTGTTGCGGCGGCTTTGTGCTTAACAAACAGAGGTTTTTAATATATGCAATTGGTGCCGGTAAAATTGCTTTTTAGCCCTTTCAGAATAGCCTTTCTGGTTTTCTGGTTCTATCTTTGTATGTATGTTGTTCAGAGGTTTGAATTCAGCCCGATAGTGCCGAAGAAGCTCAAAGCCAGTATGAATATCCTGATGCTTTTTTTCGGACCGCTGGTACTTTTTGTTTTTATAGTGGCAGAAGCGGCAGGGAAAATTCTTCGCCATGGCGTATCTTTTGCTGATGCTGTCAGAGGAGCTTTAGGCAGGGCGGTGCAGATTGTGGACATAAGCCATTTTTCCGGAGCAAGAGGCAAGAGTTCTTTGATTCTGCTGGATGCATCAGGAAAAGACCTGTTCGAGGTCTATGGCAACGCCAAAAATAACAAAGAAGATAAAAATACGCTTGAGCATACACAGAGAATTGTATCTGATGCGGTTGATGAACTTGCCAGTGATATTTTAATAGACCCTGTCAGCAGCGACAGCTATTCGGTTAGATACCGCATCGATGGAATGCTTCGAACTGTCGAGGAGATAGATTTTAGAAGATGTGCGGCAATAGTCAACAGCATCAAGGCCATATCGAATATGGATATATCTGAAAGACGCCGACCGCAGGATGGCGCTTTTATCGCCAAAACAAGCGATGGTAGTATTTCCTTTCGAGTCGCCAGCGCTGGTGTGCTTAACGGCGAAAAGCTGTCCATAAGAGTTCTCAATCAGGCGGTAATGCAGCTTACGCTCGGCGATATCGGGATGAGTGAAAGATATCAGCGTCTTGTAAGAGAGACATTAAGCAGGCAATCAGGTATGATTCTCGTTTGCGGGCCGACTGGCAGCGGGAAAAGCACTACGATGCAGGCAATGCTCAGCGAATTGGATTTCAATACCCGCAATGTGATAACCATTGAGGACCCGATAGAATATGTTCTGCCGCGAGCCAGCCAGATAGAAATCAATTCCAAAGCCGGCATAACATTTGCCAAGACTCTGCGAAGCGTTTTACGACAGGACCCGGATGTTATCGGGATCGGAGAAATCAGAGACGAGGAAACCGCTTCCATTGCCCTTGCCGCTTCGCAGACAGGACACCTTGTTCTTGCGACTCTGCACAGCAGCAGCAATGCCGCTACGATAGTTCGTCTGATGGATTTGGGTATAAAGCCGCTCCTTGTTGCCTCGGCGATTGATTTGATAATTTCTCAAAGACTGGTTCGTAAGCTCTGCCCTGATTGTATGGTTACCGCGAATCTTACGGAAGCTCAGATTGAAACATTCAGAGGTAAAGTCGATATAACTAAGATAATGCAGATTAGAGGATGCAGTCGCTGCGGAAATACGGGCTACAAGGGCAGAATAGGGATATTTGATATTATGGTTGTTGACGAAGTTGTCAAGGCTCAGATTCTTTCTCCCAGTTTTTCGGTAAGCAGTTTCAAAAACTCAGGCGATGAGCAGTATAAAACAAATCTCAGGAAACAGGCCATGAAGCTTGCATTGTCGGGCACTACCAGTCTTGAAGAAGTAAAGCGTGTAACAGCTAATCTCGGATGATTGAAATGTATAGATGGATAATATTGATTATTGCTGTTGGTTTTGCCCTGCTCGGGTACAAAAAAACATTGTATCCGACCTGGGCGTTTGTATTTAATATTATCGTTGCCGTATATCTGGGTGTTATGACAGGCCCGCAGATAGTTGATAAGCTCGGAATATTCAGAATGTGTGTGGGTAATTTTGCCTACCCGGCGTGCATTCTTGCGGTAGCGGTAATATATTTCCTCATCGTTCAGCTTTTTACATTTCGTTTTTTTACCAGCGTTTATTGTGTGTCGTTTCCTGTGATATTGAACAAAATGGGTGGTGCGATTCTGGGTTTTTGGGCCGGTGCTGTGATAGCCGGCTTTGTGTTATTTCTGATAAATATTTCTCCGCTGACAAGCTATTCAGCGATCAATTTTTTCAGGGGCGGCAAACTACTGCCCCAAAAAGCAAACGCTGTCGTGTACAAAACCTGTAATTTTGTTCATAGTATTTCGTTGCAGTCCTGCCCGACATCTATTGCAGAGCAGTTTGAAAAGATATCTGCCGATTGGCGCCAGGCCGGAAAAACAAAAACCGACTCAAACAGTGTCCCCGACAAGAGCATGCCTATCGTCAATATTAATACTCCGCCAGCCGGCGAATCGAGCCAAAAAGCTCTCAATGAGCCGAACTTGGCAGAATAAGTTGAATACGAATAGCTTGGAAATACTAAACAAAAAGATGCCCTCGGAATGAATTAAAGACTTGAGCTTTCATAACTTCAGTCTTATCAAGAGATTATACCAAAAACACTCTTTTGTCTAAAATTTTTACCAGATTTCACAATTTTGCCTATTTTAACTAAAGATTTTCAATGTCCCCTCCCGATACAGTTTATAGATTGCCTATTTTAACAGAGTAAAAGCAAAAAAATAAAATAGGCAAGAAGTTGAGTCGGCAATGGATTTTTGAAGAGTAAATTGGCTAAAAAATGGATTTGGAGACTAAAAAATGATAAGCGAAATATTTTCACAGCGGTATCTTGAAGCGTTATTAACCGGCGACAGAAAGCAATGCAGGGCGATTATCGAAGATATCCTTCATCGCAACAGCGCTTCAATTCCGGGCGTTTACTGCGAGGTAATCTGGCCGATAATGATGGAAATTGAAAAGCTTTACCGTACCGAAACAATAACATCGGCTCAAGAGCATATGGCGACAAGGATTAACCGCACAATCGTTGACCAGCTCCAGAACAAGCTGCCGCGTCAGCCGCAGGCGGACAGGAAAGTTGCGGTTTGCAGCTCCCTTCGCGAGACAAGCGAACTTGGCGGTCAAATGATAGCCGATATGTTTGAAAGTGCCGGCTGGGATGTAAGATTCCTCGGCGGCGGATTAACCAATGACGACATCCTCTCGTACATTAACGAGTTCAGTCCTGATGTTTTTGTGATATACGGCACACAGCCGGGCGAAACGCCGGAAATCAGAAGTATAATCGACCGGATAAGAGAAGTTAATGCCTATCCCAATATGAAGATAATGCTTTCGGGCGGGATATTCGGCAGAGCAGAGGGCCTGTGGGAAGAAATAGGAGCCGACCTTTATGCAGAAAATGCTGTCGATGCTGTCCAGGTTGCAAGCCAGGAGAACCGGAGAATACAACCCGTAAGAACGATCAATCAGAGAAAACGAAAACAGATGGCTTCATCCAGAAAAAGTGCAGGTGAATAAACCTGAATACAAATAAACAATAACTTTCTTCTTTGCGTTTTATGCGATAGGGGGAAATCCGCCGGAGCCGAGATACCGGCGGATTTTTTTTGGTTTCTATCTGGTTTTATGATATAGTATTAATTGAAGAGAGTTTTTGGGAGAAAGAAGTTATGAAAATGAGGTTAGGGAAAATAGTCTTAGTCGTTATGTTTTCATTTACCTATCAGGCGGCAGCTACCTATGTGGGGATTCTCGATGTTAATGTAATCCCGAGTCAGCCATCGAATATAGACTCAATCATATTCAATATTTCAGGTGGAGCTGCGAGAGGGGGGGGGCATGTGGAGTATGACCAGTTTGCGCAGAATGGTACATCAATTCAGTTAAATTTGTATGTTGATATGGGTTGGACTGATACGCCCAGCTACTGGTCATATTCAAAGCAGATACAGCCGCTGTCGGCAGAAACTTATACTTTGGCAGTTAATGCTTTCTATCTTGATATTCCTGATGTAATTGAAGATACTCATATAGTTGACTTCACTGTTATACCAGAGCCGGCAACGGTTGCTATCCTCGCTATTGGATTGCCGGTCTTCAGGGTTTTATCGAGAAGAAAAATCTAAAGTTGCCGGAATAAATCAAAACTAAAATTAACTCTAAGCTAAAACTTACCTGAGGAGGTAACCATTATATTTACTACAAAAATAAACTATCTTTGTATAATTATTATAGGGCTTTTGGTTGTTTCAAACTGTTTCGCAGATTCTAATGATCTGCCCTACAGGGAAGGCGAACTGCTCGTAAAATTTGCTATTTAAGATGTTCGAGCAATTTGGAAAAAGCTGTTTTGGGATTGATGTCGCAGGCCTTTGCCCAGCTAATAAATTCGGTTATATCAACTCTGCGGTTGGCAGTTTCGCAATTATAAATATAGCTGTGCGGCTTTTTGAGCTTTGCACCTATCTGTCTTTGAGTCAAACCGGCGGATTCCCTCATTTCCTTGAGAAAGGACGGCAGAATTTGATACCCAATATTATGCTGAGCTTTTGTTGCCATAATTTGAGATATTATTGAAAAATTTCCTTGGCACGAGTTTAGTGCCGTGGTATAATGAGAAACGATAAGATACGAATACAAGGTGGGTTCTTTCTAAAACAAGACGGGCAAGATGCCGCAACACGCTTTTTTATAAGTAGTTATGGTGAGAAATATAATAGTACAAGTTTTATCTTGTTTTTATATATAGCCGTGTGTATAATAGAAAGAATAAGAGAAGATTTTTAAAGGAGAAAGAAGTTATGAAAACGAGGTTAGGAAAATTTGTTTTAGCAGTTCTGATTCTTTGTACTATCAGCCAGTTTGCTTATGCAGCACCAGACTATAAGACTTTTTATTCTGACGGTACAATTCAGGAAGGCGATGAGTGGTGGGGAGTAGAAATCTACGATACACCGCCAAATCACACAACCGTCAATATGACCGGTGGTGTTATAGTTGATGATGGAATAAGAGTCTATGATGCTGCCACATTTAATTTTTCAGGCGGCAGTCCGGGCGGAATAGAAGCTCGTGACCAGAGCACGGTCAACATCATAGATAGTTTATCTTCCGTATATGCCACTGATAATGCAACAGCGAATATTTTTAATAATGCCACTGTTGCTATGGCAGGTGGTGCTGGTTTTGGCACTCTTAATGTTTATGGTGGCACAATCGGATCCGTGTATAGTTATACCTCAGTCGTTGTTAATGTTTACGGCGGAATCATAAGCGACTTGAGTGTTAACGATCCTGGCGTTGTTTTCAATCTCCAAGGGGGGAAAATTATGCGCCTTGACGGAGGTGCTCCTACAGCAATCAATGTTTTGGGCTATAATCTTGCCAAAACCGATACCGGAGGTACTTACGGTTTTGGCCAGGTTACTGGCTATTGGCAGGATGGCTTGCCTTTTACGATTAATTTGGGTAGTTCTTATGTATATCCTGCCATCAATTTGGTTCCCGAACCGGCAACGATTTTATTGTTTGGCACAGGAGCGTTTTTATTGAGGAAATTAAGAGGCAGAACCCGCCTGCGGCGGACAAGTACAGAGGTTAGAATAAAGCCCGTTTAATTCTACCGCATTAAAAACAATCACAATTGTTATGAGGGAGATTTTATGTTTACGAGAAAGTTTTTTACAGCAGTACCACTGTTTGTTTTGATCGGCTTTTTTGCGAATTCAGTCTTTTCAGCAAAGTCAGTTTTTGTTATCAATGCACACAGCGCCAGCCGTGCCCAGGCATACCGTATTGACGGCGAACAGGTAATCCTTCAGGCGGAGCTTGGTTTGCCGTGTGGAGCCGATATGGACGGTCCCATTGCTCTGGCAGTCTGGCCGGAAAAAGAACTGATGTTTATTACCTATGATTTTAATACAAGGATTACTTGGGTATCGACTAAAACTCTTGCCAAACTTGGCGAAATCGATACGGACGATGTGCGTTTTGCCGGCATCGTTGTTGATGTTGGCAAAAGAAAGATTTATGTTGCCAAACGGGAATTTCCCGACCTCCATGTGTATAAATGGAATGATGCGCAGCAAACTATCGAACCAGATGGTATGTATGAGTTACCTTCAGCTTGGTATATATATGGTCTTGCTCTCGATGAGTCCAACGGTCGGTTATATGTGGCAGATAATACGACAACAGTAAAATGTTATGATACAAATACATGGGCACTTGTGGATAGTTTTGATATTACTGTAGGCGGATATGACCGCAAAGCCGTCAGTATTGCCATAGATCCAAACGGGGGCTATCTTTATACCGGTAATTGGCCAGAATATGGAGGAGATACCTATCTTGTCCAAACAAGGCTTTCCGACCGCTCATCAATCGAAACCAATGTGGGAAAAATTGTTATTGGTATTGATGTTGATAAGGATACAGGCCTTGTCTATTGTACCGCAGGCAGTGTCAGTATCTCCAATGGTGATTTTAGAATCTATGACAGTAATCTTACGCTGCTCAATAATCCACCGCCGGTTATAGGGGTTGGCAGACCCGGCGTAGCGGGCCTCGCCGTCGGCGGATTTTTCGGAAATGATGTTGTTAATCCTGATGTCTGGAATACCGGTACAGGTATTCATTATACTACTATTCAGTCTGCTATTGAT
>JAQTQF010000076.1 GCA_028712345.1 Phycisphaerae bacterium
GTTCCCAGCACTGCTATTCGCAAGGCAGCTGCAAAAAATGGTTTGTCATTATGTGCCTTGGTTTCCATCTTGGTTGCCATATTGTGCAGGTCTGTTGATGGTGACTGCTGGGCATATCTCTGAATAACGCCTAAATTACTGATCTGGCCCACAATGTATTCCATGTCGGTCAATATCTTGACATTACGATACCAGTTGTTATCCGGTATGGTCGGCTGGAAAATAACCTGGCATATTCCAAGACCATCTTCAGGAATCTTGGATATACTGCTGATAAGGCTCTCAAAAGGACTATCCATCAGCTCATCCGTGCAGGTTAAAAGATGAAAATACGGGCCGGCGGGATAATAATCGAGAAACTGTATGTTTGACCAGGCAGTCAGGCTTATATCCGAAAAGATATCCATATCAAGCAGGCTCAATCGGCAGTTCTGAAGCTTGCCGGAAAACGAGGCATCTACAATGTCGCTATCGCTGCGATGACAAAAAAGATTGATGCAAATCGAGACCTGGTTGCCGACTATTTCCAGACCTACCCTGTTTTTGACAGTGGCAAGCTGCTTGAGGAAAAGCTCGGCCCTGTGCCATTTGAGCGGCTGCTCCGGTGAAATCCAGACCTTAAATCGGACTATATCCTGCTGAGCAGGTTTGTTTTCATAGGTTATGACCGGCATCTGTGGTTTGGCAAGAGGTTCCCTTGAGAATGTAATCTGTGAATACGGAGGCTCGAGTGCTACCGGCTCTGGCCAGATGACGGGATCGCAGCCCTTTGTAAATTCTTTTTCAATCAGCTGCCTTGCCTGGCTGGCCAGCATAAAAGGAGCAGCCTGGGTAAGGAGAGCTTTTTCTATCTCGCCCATAGTTTAGCGTCCTGCCTGTTGAAGTTTTTGTACAATAAACGGGTGCTGTTCCAATACCTTCCAGAATGTGCTCTTTAATATCGCACCATTGGATTCAAGCATCTCAGATGGAATGAAATTACCATATTTTGAAAGATACTCATCTGCTGCCTGCAGTTTTTCCTCTGCTGAAAGATTCTGCCAATAAAAGTAAACCTTGGATGAGACTTCGTTTTTGGTGTATTCTTCAGCCCTTTGCATGGCAAAGGCCTTTAGCACCGCATACAGACCGCCTTCATTTCCGGTACTGGCTATTGTGAAGGCAGTAATATCGCCATTGCTGCCGTATATTCTGGTCAGGGGGCGTATGCAGAATTTCCAATATTCTGCGAGTTGGATATTGAGTGGCTCTCTCGGCTTCAGTACCTTTTCATCGAGGTGCCTGGAGAATTTCGCCATACATAACTTAAATTCACCCCAGCTTTCAACTACTGCCTTGTCATAATCAAAACTGCCGATAGCCTCGTTGGCCAGATTGTAAGTCTGTTCAAGTGTTTTTCGGGGGCTTATATATTCCAATAGTCTGTCGAGTTTGCTCATTGTCAAAACCTTTCTTACATTCTTCTAAACATCGCAGAGGTTCTCTGGAGGCCTTCGATGTACGACTTTATAAGACCGCTGTAATCATGGGCATATCGCTGCGGCTGAGTGACCACGATAGAGGATGAGAGCATGCTGCCGCAGTAAGATATGAACTGCCTTATCATTTCGACCTTGTCATCCCAGCTGTTGGGTGCGACGTACCTGTCAAATACATCTATCATATACCGTTCGATTGTTTCGAGCTTAAGGCCATCTGCGATTGTATCCAGGACATTTCTCATACCACCATTTGTACCGTCATGGGCATCGTTGAAGGCCGTGACAATATCGCCATTGCGTTTCCTGTATTCACGTTCCAAAAGCTCTTTTGCTCTGCCGTAGGCTTCGCTGGCCGCAAGTCTTCCTCCTCTGCTTACACAGTTTGTATAGTGGTAATTATAGTAGTCCGTAATGATATTACTGAACTGATCAAAGTTGTTGACCGTATTGGATCCCAGATGATATTGCATTCTGACCTCATCATGAGCGATACCAATCCGACTTGCGATAGTCCTTTCATCCAGTTCTGCCATGAGTGAATTTATTGCTGCCATGGTAATATCCTTTCTGCTTTCAAAATCTTCTTAACAATTGATTGAATTTATCCATTCCATTTACATATGCCTTTATTATGGCTTCATAATCCCTTGCAAACCGTTCGGGGGGCTCATCTTTTATCTCCTGCGGCATAAAATTCTTCAGTCTTTCCATCGCATGACGCATAAACTCCACCCGTTCATTCCAGCAGAGACTATCTACTGATTGCCTGAAAATAGCCGTTATGTGTTTTTGTTGCTGGCTGAGTTTGTAAAAGTCGGTCATCTCATCGAGAATCTTTCGCATCCCGCCTACGGTGCCGTCACTGGCCCTCTGCAGGGCAGTTTCAATGCCACCGTTATTGCGGAAGGTATTTTCAAGAAGTTCGACCGCTTCGTTTCTGGAACGCTGCTGGTTTATCGATTTGACCGGTTCGGAATTTTCGTAGCATCTAAGATGGATATAAAAAGAGGTGATCGTTTCGAGAAATTCCTCATAGCTGCCAATGGTCACGGAATTCAAAATAAAAGAGGCCCTTGCCGAATCTATTCTGACACCGAAGTTTTCGGCTATTGCGAGTTCGTTAATTTTCGCAACTACCATATCAAAGATATTGTTGTCTCGATCCGGTAGGTCTTCCATGGACGATGAATAGGTATTGGGTCGAACAATATATTGTGTCACCTTTCCTCTGTTTGCATCGAGCATTTTGTAAACATCTTCATAGTCCTGGTCTGATTCCGCAAATCCTGCCAGATGGATGCACCGGCCCGTATCGAGCAATGGAAACAAGTCAGGAATTCTTCTTACAGCCGGCGGCGTCACACAGATAAGCGAAAACAACCTGTCACCAAAGTAAGCCGGATAGACCATCTTGCGGATATAATAGCTGGTGAACACTTCAAGCAGTTCCCGTGCTTTTTCAAAATTGTCGGTAAAAAGATGTTTTCTCAACATCTGCCAGAAACGGTTATTATTGTCGCAAACGAAGTAAAGAGCGGTCATCATTACTGTCTCTTCGGGCCCGGCAATTTTTATACTGTTTTCAAAAAAACCAACCTCAAGCGATGCTTCGACAATATCCTTTTCTCTGAAGACCAGCTTCACCAAATCTTCAATATTGCCAACTTCAGATATACTGAGAGTATCTCTATCAAAAGTCTTTTCTATTGTATTGGCCTTGGGGTAGATTAGACAATCTATGGACTTATCTTCCAGGGCGGCTTTTAACTTTGCCTGCACAGAACCAACGGGGCCAATATCACCTTCGACAGAGGCGATATTACCTGTCATGAGGATATTGTTAGATACCGGTATTTGCAATGCCGCTGAAAGCATTGCGACAAATACTGATAAATCCGCTGAAAAGCCGTTTACTTCAACTGCTGTATCAAATCTCGAGGCAATATCGGGATTGACCGCCGATATTTCGTAGCTGAGCGGATACATTCCTACTGCTGCTGTGATCCGGTCGATTAAGGCAAGAATATTGTTACATATGTGGTTTTTTGTGTTGTCACTGAATTCAACCAGGCCTGCAAAATGGATCCGTTCCGGGCCGGTGTTTGGTATAATCTTAACGATAATCTCAGAGATTACAGCCGAATCCGGTGATTGCTGTGCAACCAATACCGTCTTTGCTCTGCCAATGTGTTTGATAGAATTATTTTCCATATTGCAATTATTCCAGTTCAATTTGGATCACTCCGCTTTCAAAACCTTTGAATATTTTCAGGACGATCCGGCCATTTAACAGAGTTACTATTCGGACCGGTTTGGCCTTGAAATCACCTGAATCCGCAGCGACTTTTATGTTTTGACTGCCGAGAATTTCCCCCGCAATCAGATCTTGGTGTGAAAGAGTCTCTTTCCATAATATCCTGCCTGTCGAAAGTCTGATGGTATATGTCCCCGGCATGACACCTGGAATGCTTTGGATGCCGTTTTCATCCAGACAAGTCTTATTGGTCAGTCTGTTATCTTTCAAAATTGCGAGTTCGTAACTGAGGCTGCTGTCTTGTGAGTAGCCAGTGAAATCTTCGGGTGTATCTTTTTCGATAATAAGTCGGTGGGCACAAACTTCACCGACAAAGATCTCAAAGTTCTCTAAACCCTGTCTGTACTCGTCGTCCATGGCCAGTTGGCCGATTTTACTGAATGCCTGTCTCAGTGCAGATTTCGGTTCGCCGGCATCGAGGGCATTTTGAAGGACCGGTATAAAGTAAAGTTCTCTGTTCAAGATAATTTCTCCTTAACTTTCTTTTCCTGCGGCACGGCTCACTTTTTGCCATAGCCCAGTTTCTTTGACTATTTCTATAAAATCAGGATGATTTGCCAGGATGTGAGCGGTATTTTTCCAAAGGTCTGGTACGTAGGTCTGGCCATTGCCATTGTGCCATCGCGTGCCGGCAAATCTGCTCAATGTCGCTTTGCTCAGAGAAAATTCAGACAGGATGACCTGGTAATCATTTCTTTCGTTGCCAAGGTAATTGAATATTCTGTGTATGAGTTCTTTTAGCCTCGTTCTGCCCAGATTTCTTATTGCAGGCCTCTGGTCGCCAATGTTGTCTGCTTTTTCATCCGCCACTGTTTCGGCCAGACCAAAGGAAGTGATATGCTCTCTCATCAGGGCTGGAAAACCGTTATTTTTGAAGTCTTCTTTGTTTCTGTCGTCGAGGCTATCCAATGAAACGAATCTTGAACTCAAAAGAGAGTTGTCTATCAATTCCTGTATCTCATGACGGCACGAACTATTACCGCAGTTGCTGCAAATTTGCCTGAACCACTTGTCGAACATCTTTACAGTCATCTGGGCTGGAATCCATAAACTAAGTGTCTGGCCATCGACTTCGTAACAGATTCTTCTTGTCAGTTTCTGCTGACGCCGTCTGCACTCAAGACAGGACAGGTAAAAATGCCTGAAAACGTGATTTTGAAACAGTTTTGCAGCCATAAATTCGATTTCCAACTCATCATCGAGACTTTTTGACTCTATCTGTGATAAAACATGACAGTTGTAAGCCTTGTAATAATAGCGGCAGTCCGGGCCCGAAGTTTCAGATGTACCATCGGAGGAGCTATTATTTTGAGGGATATTCAGGAATTTTGACAGCGTAAGATCGAATGCCTGCTCCAGTACTATCTGGTCGTTATTACACCATCGCCGGGAGGCGGGCTGCTCCCTGAGTCTGACAAGGAAATCCACCAGCAAAAGAGACCTGTCGTCTTTGTATCTGAAAAGATATCGGTTCTCGTGGAGCTCGGTAAGGGCTTTTCTGTCACCGCAGGTTTCTATTCGACCGGTCAGTTCAACAAGGGGTATCGCGGCATAGTCGAATTTTTCAAGGTTTTCAGTAACCGGTAATGTTAAGGTTCCCATTTTTATTTCCTCTGTTTTCTAAATCTGTCAAATTCAATTGTTGTAAATTTCTCAGTCTCTGGTCGACCTCTGTTGCCAGGAGCAGTGCTTTTGGCCAGTTTTCCTGTTCGATGAACAAGTCTATCTCAGATCTTATCTGGCTTAGCCACTGGTTCGTGCGGCAGGAAAAATCAGTCATGCGGGTAGTTACGGTGGAATCGGCATTTAACTGAGCCGATTTTTCAAAAATGCTTTCTGCAAGCTCAACTTTGCCTTCGGCCATGGCCTTGATTCCTTCGTTTATTGCCTCTTTGAACCTGCGGGCTTTGGCTGCCAGCTGTATCTGAATCAGGTGACCATCAGGATGATTGGGGAAAAGTTCGACGGCTTCCCGAAGTAAATCCAGCAGGTCATCAAGAGAGCCTGATTCTAAATTGTCTTCAATTGTCTTGTAGAATTGCTTTGCCTGGTGGTACCTGGTATTAATTTCACGCTGGAGACGATGTGCCTGGGCATGGCCAGGTTCAATTTCAAGTATTCTCCGGCAAATTTCGGCTGCTGAATTGAAGTTGCCGGACTCAATATCTTCGCATGCCAGAGACCATAATTCAGAGACTTTTTGCTGATTGATATACTGTTCTTTGCTGTTTTTATCTGTTCTGTTACCTTCAAGATCGTCTATCAGCTCTGTTATACTTTTGTATCTGTCTGCAGGATTTTTAGATAAGCACTTTTTTACGACTACTTTTGCATTGGTATCCGGCAATTCATTTATATCCGGCTCTTTTAAAAGATGGCCCATACGAATCTGCCGGTAGGTGCCACCAAAAGGTGGTCTGCATCGAGGATGGGCTATCTCAAACAGCATTATCCCCAGCGAATAAATGTCGGCCCTTATATCTATCTGATCGGGATGTGCCGCTGCAAATTGTTCCGGGCTCATGTAAACCGGTGTACCAAAAGATTCGCTTGTTGAGGTATCTGTGTGGTTGAAAGATTTTTTAGCAGTAAAATACCGCGATATCCCAAGATCAGATACTTTTATGGCACCATCGACAAAAAGAAGGTTTTCTGGTTTAAGGTCGAGATGAACGATTCCCGCATCATGTAATGCGGTTATACCTAAACAGGCCTGTTTGAAATATTGCAGGCCTTCTGTCAGACGTATTCCACTATCTATGGCATTATCCGTAAGCCATTTTCGAAAAGTCCCATCATTGGCGTACTCCATCGACAGCAGAAGCAATCTGTTACAGCCATAGTCACAGATATGCATGTCATGAACCCTAATAATATGGCTGAAGTTTCTCACAGATGAGTAACACATAAGTTCATTTTTGATTGCTTCTTCAAGGTGACTATTGGCAGATGTGATATTCACTATCTTCAGAGCTACTTTCCCGGTGCGAACTGAATCATAAGCTCTATAGACACTTGAATATGCGCCTCTTCCGAGCAGCTCTTCAATGGTAAATCGCTCGTTGAATAACTTCTGACCGGTTTTAAGGTCGATATGACAATGTTCTGCCAAAGGCCTGCCTGAGATGAAATAAGTATCCACGGTGGCAAGGCCTGTATGACCGAGTTGTTGTTCGTTTAATATAGATATACTATCGCTGATTACGGCGTTCATAATCCTGCTCCTATAAGATAACTGCTGTCGGCTAAATGACGCCCCATAAGCCGACGTACTACAAAGTACACGGTTTTGTGAATTGCCTTTAAGCCGCTGTTTGAGAAAGATTGGTTCTCCATGTTCCTTAGCTCACTGAGAATGGAACTGTTGTGCTGCTCCGTGGGTATCATGCCCTTGTTTTCAGTTAAAAGGTAGGTAAAGGGAATAAATACAGTTTGATGGGGTGCATTTTCGACACGAACCGCCATCTGTAAATGACTCATGCAGCCGGATTCCTGGCGGGCGAAAGATATCACGCAGGTATTACTTATCTTATCCTCTGTCAGCCAGTAGCAATTCTGCTGTTCTGCAGCAGGCAGGAGATTGTCGTTTTCTGATAATCGTATCTGCTCATATCGCTCAATAAAATCCTCTATTGTTATTTGACTATCAATAACAATCGGCTCAGAGACTTGTTTTATGACGAATTTTCCGGTAAAAAGATTGTCCATCGTTATTGACGATTCAACCAAAGCAGAAACCGGCATGGCAGGCTCAATAAAACAGTTACTTTTATTTACAAGATTTGAGTATTCAGTAAGTTTGTGGATATAGCTGCTGCAATCGATACTCTCTGTTGTGATTTTTGAAATGAGTTCATAAATCTTCAAAGCTTCCTGTATAAGCCAGCTTTTTTCAAGTAGCCTTGCGAAGGCAAGCATGACATCGCATATGGCCAGATTCTTGCTCACAAGCAGTTGCGTCAGTTCATTATATGCCTTCAGTTGACCAACAAAATCATCGCCGGCTATTGCTGCCTGGGCCTTTAATAATA
>JAQTQF010000077.1 GCA_028712345.1 Phycisphaerae bacterium
TGAACGGCCTATTCATATAAGCAATGTTCTTCCGGTTAGCCCAAAGACATCAAAAGGTTCAAGGGTTAAATTTGTAGTCGGCAAGAAAGGCGAAAAGAAACGCGTTGCTCTCGATGGAGCAGAAATAGGAATAGTCAGGAAAGCTGATTAAGCAGCAAATAAGGCTTGATACATAAAAGGTTTTTAAGATGGCAAGGTTGAGCGACCTGTATAAATCGAAAGTAGTTCCTTCACTGAAGGAAAAATACAAATACAAGAGTCCTATGGCGGTGCCCAGGATGCAGAAGGTTGTTATCTCTATGGGTATTGGAAGGGCTACTCAGGACAAAAAATTCCTTGAGAGCGCACTGGCGGATTTAACAATGATAGCGGGGCAAAAGCCGCTGATTTGCAAGGCCAGAAAAAGCGTTTCAAACTTTAAAGTAAGGGAAGGTGAAAATACCGGCCTTAAGGTTACGCTTCGCGGACAGAGAATGTATGAATTTATGGACAGACTGATAAATCTCGCTATTCCGCGGGTCAAGGACTTTAGAGGCCTTAATCCGAATAGTTTTGACAGAATGGGAAACTATTCTATGGGTATAAGTGAGCAGACGATTTTTCCGGAAATAGACCCTGTCAAGGTCGAAGCGACCCAGGGTATGAATATAACCTTTGTTACGACTGCCGGGACAGATAGCGAAGCAAAAGAATTGCTCAAACTGTTCGGCATGCCATTCAGGGAGTAGTTGATGTCAACAAAAGCTCTGGTAAATAAGTGCAGAAAAAAACCCAGGTTCAAAACAAGAACTTATACGAGATGCCAACTGTGCGGAAGAAGCAGAGCGGTTTACAGAAAGTTTAAGATATGCCGGTTGTGTCTGAGAAAACTGGCGAGTGAAGGCAAGATACCGGGTCTTAAAAAGGCAAGCTGGTAACTAACAGAAAGAAACTTTTTTACAGGATATGTCAAATGCACAGTGATCCGATAGCGGATATGCTTACGAGAATAAGAAACGCTGCTAAGGCAGAGCAGGCGACCGTTGTGATTAAGGCGTCCGGAATTTGCCAAGGTGTTTTACGGGTATTGCTCAATGAAGGGTACATCAGCGGTTTTGATAAGATTGATGATGCCACAGGTCAGGGTATATTAAAGGTTGAGCTTAAATATGCATACGACGGAACACCTGCTATAACTGAAGTAAAAAGAGTAAGCAAAACAGGTAGAAGGGTATACAGTCCCGTTAAAAATCTGCCGTATGTTATGAACGGTATGGGCATTGCCGTTGTTTCAACAAATAAAGGCGTAATGACTGACAAGCAGTGCAGAGTTGAAAATGTCAGTGGCGAAATACTTTGTATGGTGAGCTAATGAGTAGAATAGGTAAAAAACCAGTTGATATTCCAGCAGGCGTAAAGGTCGAGGTTGCTGGCGCAAATATAAAAGTCAGCGGGCCAAAAGGAAGCCTTGAATTCAAGGGACATCCGAATATCAAGGTTACCGTTGACAACGGCGAAAATAAAGTCATTGTTGAAAACACCATGCCCCAGGCAAGAACTGAAAGGGCGATGCATGGAACAACGAGGGCTTTGATTAATAATATGGTTATAGGAGTGAGCAAAGGCTTTGAGCAGAAGCTCGAAATCTTCGGTACCGGTTATGGCGTTAAAGAACAGGGCGGGAAACTGGTTATAACGGTTGGATTCAGTCATCCGATAGAGATGCAGATACCAAAGACCGTAAAGGCTGTTATTGATGTTCCTGCGGCCAAGGGCAATGATATACCGGCTAAGTTCACCTTGACCGGATATGATAAGCACGAGCTTGGCCAGTTTGCTTCGGATATAAGAAAATCAAAACCTCCGGAACCTTATCAAGGCAAGGGTATTCGCTTTGCCGGTCAGCATATCAAGAGGAAGGTTGGCAAGGCGGTTGCCGGCGGTGCAGCGTAAATCGACAGGACTGGAAACAAAGTAAAGTAGATTTTTTTGAGATTTGTAAATGCGGATAGACAGAATAAAAAGTGCAAGACGAAGGCGGAAACTCAGGGTACACAAAAGAGTAATTGGTACTTCGGACAGGCCGCGGCTTAGCGTATTTCGCTCGAACCGTCATATGTACGCACAAATCATAGACGATATCGCAGGTGTTACGCTTGCCTCGGCGAGCACAAGAGTTGGTGGTTTGAAAAAGACAGGCAATATCGATGCGGCCAAGATTATAGGCGCCGAGATTGCTAAACAGGCTATGCAGGTAGGCATAAAAGCTGTCAGGTTTGACAGAAGCCGGTTCAAATATCACGGAAGAGTAAAATCGCTTGCTATGGCGGCAAGAGAAGCCGGTCTGGTTTTTTAAGAATAAATGTGTAACTGGTTGCCGGATTTTGGAGATAAAAATTGGCTGAAGATTTAAGAATAGCAGTTGGTCAGGACAGTCCCATAGAGGATACTGTGGTGAAAGTTTTCCGCTGTTCCAAAGTTGTGAAAGGCGGAAGAAGATTCAGTTTCAGTGCTATGGTGGCAGTTGGAGACAGAAAAGGCACTGTTGGTATCGGATATGGAAAAGCCAGAGAAGTCCCCAAGGCTGTGGAAAAGGCGGTTAAGGATGCCAAAAAGCAGTTGAAAAAGGTTTCTATGAATGGCCAGACAATACCCCACCAGATAACAGGCAAGTTTGGTGCAACCAAGATAATAATGCTGCCGGCAAGTCCCGGTACGGGTGTTATAGCCGGCTCAAGTGCCAGAGCCGTGCTCGAACTGGCGGGTGTACAGGATGTCCTGACAAAAATATATGGCAGTACTGCGACTAAGAATGTTGTCAGAGCGACAATGGATGGTTTGTTAAGGCTTCGCAGTCCACAGGCGATTAGTGAACTTCGTTCAGTGGAAGTAGAAGCGGTAAAAAGGTGGTGAAAGAATCATGTTAAACCATGAAATAACTTCAATAGCAGGACCAAAGAAACGTATCAAACGGCTTGGCAGAGGTTCGGGCAGCAGTCGCGGAAAGACCTGTACGAGAGGTCACAAGGGCAGCGGCAGCAGAGCCGGTTCCGGCGGCAAGGTGGGATATGAAGGCGGACAGTTGCCGTTATATAGACGATTGCCGAAACGCGGTTTCAGCAATTATCGGTTTGCGGTGCAGTATGAAGTAGTGAATGTATCGCAGCTCGACAGATTTGAAAATGGAGCAGTAGTTGACACAAAGAGCCTTTTTGTTGCGGGTCTCGTTCGCAATGCAAACAGCAGAGTAAAGCTTCTCGGTGACGGTGAACTTACGAAAAAGCTCGATGTTAATGTTCACAAGTTCAGCAAGACTGCCCAGGATAAAATTTTAAGTTGCGGCGGTGTCGCAAGGGTTGTTGCATAACTTGACAAGGAAGACAAATGTTTAATGCTGCTATAAATATATTTAAGATTCCTGACCTGAGGAACAAGGTGCTGTTTACGATAGCGCTTTTGATTATTTACAGGGTCGGGTTTCATATTCCTCTGCCAGCCATCAACCAGCAGAGTATGATAGGTGCATCGGCTCAGAGGGATCAGAGCAGTCCTGTCGGAAGAGCTCTTGAGCATCTTCAGATGCTTAGCGGCGGTAATCTTAATAAGAGCAGCCTTTTTGGACTCGGCATTATGCCTTATATTACGGCATCCATTATTCTGATGCTGCTGGGTGAGGTAATGCCTGCTTTGAAAAAACTCAAGGAGGAGGGACAGACGGGCTATAAAAAAATACAGGAATATACACGGTATCTCACCGTGCCTATATGCATCATACAGTCGATGATGTTTATGAAGATGATGAAACCTTATGCTTATCCCGGACTGGAAGCTGCCAGTGTTATAATGGGTACTATCGGAATGACAGCCGGTACGCTTTTTTTGATGTGGCTTGGTGAGCAGATAGATGAATACGGAATCGGAAACGGCATAAGCCTTTTGATTATGGCGGGTATCATTTCGAGGATGCCGGGCACTATGTTCAAAGTTTGGGAAAACAGTTCTTTTACGGTTGGTTCGGCAACGAGCGGAACATACGGACCGGCAAAGATTCTGTTTCTTATAGTAGCCTTTGTTTTTGTTGTCGCCGGTGCGATATTGATTACGCAGGGACAAAGAAGAATACCGGTACAGCAGGCCAAGCAGATGAGAGGCCGCAGAATGTATGGCGGACAAAGACATTATCTGCCGTTGCGAATTAATCATGGCGGAGTTATGCCGATTATCTTCGCGTCGAGTTTAATGCAGTTTCCGCCGATACTTATCGCTCAGCTTTTGAGCATTGAAAAATTTAATAGTTCGGTAATCCTTGGAAATATAGCAATGGCTCTGCAGCCGGGAGCTTATACTTACAATATTATTTATATCGTTATGATAATTTTATTTTCCTATTTCTGGACGACGGTTCAATTTCAGCCAAAGGAAATGGCAAAGAATCTCAGGAACTCCGGCAGTTTTATACCGGGCCTGCGGCCGGGACACAGAACGGCGGAATATCTTGAAACGGTTATGGCAAGAATTACTTTCTACGGTGCGGCGTTTCTGGCGATTATTGCGGTTGTGCCGACAGTTATTGCTCAGATGCCAGGATTGGCTATTGACTGGCAGGTTGCCTCGTTTTTTGGCGGAACAGGCCTTCTTATCGTTGTGAGCGTATCGCTTGATTTAGTGCAGAGAGTCGAAGCGAATCTGATAATGAGAAATTATGAAGGTTTCAGTTCAAGCGGAAGGATAAAGGGAGCAAGAGGATGGTAATAGTGCTTCTTGGTCCTCCGGGTGCCGGAAAAGGCACTCAATGCAAACGCATCATTGACAAGTTCAAACTGAAACATCTATCGAGCGGCGATATATTAAGAAGCGAAAGAGCCGCCGGGACCGAGCTTGGGAAAAAAGCTCAGGGCTTTATGGATTCCGGCAAGCTTGTGCCTGACGGGTTGATAATAGAAATGATGGTCGGTGCAATCGCCAAAGCCGGCGGAAACTGTGTTCTTGACGGTTTTCCACGGACGGTTGTACAGGCGGCAGAGCTTGATAAAGAGCTTGCAAGAAATGAGAATAAAATCGATGCGGTTGTCGATCTGGTTATTGATGACAGCATTGTTGAAAAGCGGATAACCGGCAGAAGGAGCTGTCCGGTATGCGGCGATGTTTATCATATTGATTCATTGAAGCCCAAAGTTGAAGGGTTCTGTGACAAGTGCAAGGACCAGCCGCTGGTTCAAAGGCCGGACGATAAGCCTGATGTGATTAAGCAAAGATTGGCGGCTTATCATCAGCAGACTTCAGCGGTTGTCGGTTATTATGCTCAGGCCGGGCATAAGATATTGAATATTGAAGCCGATGGAGCGATTGATGATATAACGGCGGAAATATTTGAAAAGATTAACGGTCTTACTACGGCCAGATAAATTAAAATGGCGATAATTATTAGAAGTCGCAGGGAAGTGGAACTTATCAGAAGTGCTGGTAAGGTTGTCGCCGATGTTCTTTTAAAATTAAAAGATTCTGCAGCGGTCGGGGTTACGACCGGACAACTGAATGAAATTGCGGAAAATATGACTGTTGAGGCAGGGGCGACGGCGCTTTTCAAAGGCGTAAAAAACCCTTATGGGCATAAGCCGTTCCCGGCAGTAATATGTGCTTCGCTTAATCAGCAGGTTGTCCACGGGATACCCTCGCCCAAGGTAGTGCTTAGAGACGGCGACATTATTAGTATAGATTTTGGCGCCAAGCTTGACGGTTATTGCGGCGATGCTGCTGTAACACTGGCTATCGGGAAAATCGATGATGGCAAACAGAAACTGATGGATGCGACTAAAAGAATGCTTGATATCGCGATAGAGCACAGCAGGCCGGGAGTAAAATGGAGCAGTATTGCCGATATGATGCAAAATACGGCACAGTCGGCCGGTTTTTCGGTTGTTAGAGATTTTGTCGGGCACGGCATAGGAACAGAGATGCATGAAGACCCTAAGGTTCCGAATTTTGTCAGTGCCGAGCTGCTTAGACACGATATTTTGCTGCAGGAAGGAATGATATTGGCCGTAGAGCCTATGGTTAATATGGGTTCGAGCAGCGTTGTTACATTGAAAGACGGCTGGACAGTTGTTACTCGTGACGGCAAACCGTCGGCTCATTTTGAGCATACGATAGCTATTACGAATAGTGGTTGTGAAGTGCTTACGATAAGCTGAAATGGCATTTAATAGATTATGTCTAAAAAAGACGCAATAAAAGTTGAAGGCACTGTACTTGAGACACTGCCGAACGCGATGTTCAGAGTTGAACTTGAGAATAAACATGTGATTATTGCGCATGTTTCCGGCAAAATGAGAATGCATTTTATAAGGATTCTTGCCGGCGACAGGGTGACAGTGGAAATGTCCCCTTATGACCTGAGCAAAGGCAGAATTGTATTACGAAATTAGCGTTTTTGAGGTGTAATAGTGAAAGTTAGAAGTTCAGTAAAAAGAATATGCGAAAATTGCAAGATCGTGCGGCGCAAAGGCGTTGTGCGGGTGATATGTTCTGCAAACACGCGTCACAAACAGAGACAGGGCTAAAGGTTTAAAGGAAAGGTTTTTCTTATGCCTCGTATAGTTGGTGTTGATATACCTAATAACAAAGTGGTGAGTGTTTCCCTTACCTATATACATGGGATTGGGGATTTTATTGCGAAGAAAATTCTGAAAGAAGTCGGCGTTGATCCGAAAGTCCAGGCAGGCAAACTGACCGAAGACGAAGTCAGTATGATCGCACAGATTATCGACCGCGATTGTGTTGTCGAAGGTCAGCTTCGCAGACAGGTTGCCCAGCACATTGCAAGGCTTAGAGATATCGGCTGTTATCGCGGGCTGCGACACAGAAAGGGTCTGCCTGTCAGAGGTCAGCAGACACAAAGTAACGCTCGAACGAGAAAAGGCAAGAGAAAGACCGTTGCGGGCAAAAAAGGCGTGAAAGAAATGCGTGGTTAATAAGTGAGGTATTTGACATAAATGGCTAAGGGAAAAATAAGAAGAAATGTTGTAAAAGCGATTGTTCATGTTAGAGCAACTTTTAACAATACGCAAATAACAATAACTGACACAGACGGCGATACGATATGCAGTGATTCCGCCGGAACCGTGGGCTTTAAGGGTTCCAGGAAAAGCACACCCTTTGCTGCTCGAAAAGCGGCCGAAAAATGTGCAAGTGTTGCGAAGCGCTCTGGTGTTCGTGAAGTTGAAGTAAGAGTCAAGGGTCCCGGTTCAGGCCGGGAGTCGGCAATCTCAGCGATGCAGTCGGCAGGGCTGAGGATATCCTCTATTGAGGATGTTACGCCGATTCCGCACAACGGGTGCCGTCCGCCGAAAAAAAGAAGAGTTTGATGCTAAATGTAATTTGGAGTCGTTAAAGATATGGGACGCAATCTTAATTCATCATGTAAGTTGTGCCGTCGCGAAGGTATGAAGCTGATGCTCAAAGGTGTTCGCTGCGAAACAGGCAAATGCCCAATTGAGAAGAAGCAGAAAAATCTTGCACCTGGTATGCACGGCTGGAGAAGAGCAAGGGGTACTGATTATGGTGTGCGGCTCCGCGAAAAACAGAAAGTTAAAAGATATTACGGAGTAGCTGAGAAGCAGTTCATTCGGTATGTTGAAAAAGCCGAGGGGAAAAAAGGTAATACCGGCGAAGTGTTGCTTAGTTTGCTTGAAAGAAGGCTTGACAATGTTGTTTATAAGCTGAATTTTGCCCCTTCAAGGAAGGCTGCCAGGCAGCTTATAGCGCACGGGCATGTTCGCATCAATAACGGCAAAGTGGATATACCGGACTTTACGGTAAATAT
>JAQTQF010000078.1 GCA_028712345.1 Phycisphaerae bacterium
AAACCAATTTGGCCAGAGTCGCCAGGGAACTGGGGGAAGAAGAAAAAAAACTTGGCCTTACATATCTGCTGTTTGCAAAGGCACCGGTGGTTTTTGCGGTTAATCCGAGCGTAACGGGCATTGATAATATTACAGCCGAGCAGATAGTTGGGATTTATTCGGGCCAAATTAAAGATTGGAACGACCTTGGCGCCAAATCCGGCAAGATATATCCCCTAACCAGAGAACCGGGTTCATCGGGTCTTGAGGTTGTAAATGAGTTGATTGCCGGTTTTGCGGATATTTCCACTCCGACATCCAAAATGATTTTCTCCACGCCGCAAATGGTCAGAACCATTGTGGAACATCCGGGCACAATCGGTTTTGTGAGCATCTCTGCGATAGCTGGCACAAAACTAAAAACTTTAAAGCTTGACGGTATTGAACCAACGGTGGAAAATGTGCTCAACGGCAATTACAAATACATGAGTTCTTACGGTATTGTCTACAAGGAACAGCCGAAAGGGCTTGCCAAAGAGTTTGTGAGTTTTCTCTACAGCGAAGAAGGGCGAAAAATTATTACAGCCGATGGGGCGGTGCCCGTTAAATAATATTTTGCCGGAAACGGCGGTTTAGGGGTGCAAGATGCTTAACACAATCAAGTCGAAGATGTTAGCTCTGCAGGCGGGGCTTGTTATTTTTGCGGTTATCGCCATCGGACTGGCGGGGTATTGGATAATATTCAAGTTTCACAAAGGCTGCATTAAGGAAAATCTTGAGTATAAGGCCGCTACTATCAGCAGGGACCTGAATGTGGTTATCGAGCATAAAAAGCATATGTTTGATAGAATCAGCAATTCCGATGAAGTAATAAATTACTTCAGGAAGTTGCAAGAACCTGTGCTGATGGAGTGTTTCTCCAAATATAGTCAGGAGTTTCCCATTCTTTCATATATAAATCGGAAAGGCCTGGAAGAGGTAAAACTGGTTGAAGGCAGGCAGGAGTCGGAATTAAGAGATTTTGGCAATTCTGATATTTTCAAACAAGTCGGCGAAAAACCCAATAAGACTTTCTGCTCATATATGGCCAATTGTCCTGAGTTGAGTACGAGTTGCGTGCAATTTGCGTACTTCAATAAAAGCTTTTTTGACGAACCAATAGGAATTATTTCGGGAATGGTACCTGTGAATATTCTGGCTGAAAGTATTCACGAATTTAAGTTCAGTCCGAAAAGCTACGCAATACTGATTGATACTGAGGGAGTGGTTCTGGCCGGTGGTGATAAAACCAGGCATTTGACAAAGGTTACTATCGAAGGTAAAGATGCCAAGTGGATAAAAGACAGTGTAAAGGCGCTGGCTTCGGGTTTCGGCAGAGCGACAATTTCCGGAGTTGACAGTTATATCGCTCATACGCCGGTTGAAGGTCAGAATTGGCAGGCGATAGCGGCAGTGCCTCATAAGGAATTTATTAACGAGATAAATATTACAAGAGATGTCATACTGCTGACAGGTTTTATTGTTCTGGTCTTTGAGTTTTTTGTAACACTGTTCCTGATAGAAAAGATATTAGAGCCAGGCGGCGATAAAAAGGGGGTCTGAAAGAAGGTTCGTTCATTTGTCATACCTGCGAAAGCAGGTATCCAAAAAAATAACAATATGGATTCCCGCTTGCGCGGGAATGACAGAGAGAGGCGGGAATGACAAGTGAAGACGGAATTTTCATTTGTCACTCCTGCGAAAGCAGATGTCCAGAAAATTATGAAGCAGTACTATGTTTATATGTTGGCAAGCAGAAAAAAATGGAACTATCTACATTGGCGTAACAAACAATTTACTTAAGAGAGTACACGAACATAAAAGCGGCCTGATTGAAGGATTTACTAAAAAATATAAAGTTCACAATCTGGTGCATTGTGAACAGCATAACGATATTGGCAAGGCAATAACCAGGGAAAAGCAGATAAAGAAGTGGAAAAGACAGTGGAAAATAGAATTACTTGAAAAAGATAATCCAGAGTGGAACGATTTATATTCGAATTTGATGATTTAAATGGATTCCCGCTTGCGTGGGAATGACAGAGAGAGGCGCAGAAATGACATTTTTTAAAAGAGGTCTGAAATGAAAAAGACGGCAACGATAATAATTTTGCTTGTTTTGGCGGCTTCTGTCGCCTTTGCGGCAAAGGGTCCATCTTCGGCTGACGAGAGTGGAGCAGCAAAGAATTTTGCAGGCCAGAAAATAATCGTAGCCGGTACGGGCGATAGTCAGGAACTTGTGCGTCTTATAGCCACGGCGGTGGAAAATAAAACTGGTGGTGCTGTCGATGTGCCGGGGAGTATTGGCTCCGGGGGCGGGATAAGAGCTGTAGCCAGTGGTAAAGTTGATTTGGCAAGAGTTGCCAGAGAACCGAGAGGAGAAGAAAAGGATTTCGGCCTTACATATCTGCTGTTTGCAAAGGCGCCGGTGATTTTTGCGGTCAATCCGAGCGTAACGGGCATCGATAATATTACAACCGAGCAGATAATCGATATTTATTCTGGCCGAATAACCGATTGGAGTGACCTTGACGCAAAAGCAGGCAAGATATATCCGTTAGACAGGCCATCAGGCGATGAATGTGAGAAGGTAATTGAGGAGGAGGTGCCAGGTTTTGCGGATATCTTTGCTCCGGCCGCTAAAAAGATTTTTTCTACACCGCAGCTGGTCAACGCTTTGACAGAACATCCGGGCGCTATCGGTATTACAGCTATGCCTTCAATAATTGGTACCGAGTTGAGAGTCCTGAAGATTGACGGCGTTGAACCATCGGCGGCAAATGTGCTCAATGGCAGCTATAAATACACGGTTAATTTCGGAATAGTCTATAAAGACAAGCCAAAAGGACTTGCAAAAGAATTTGTGGATTTTCTTTTTGGTCAGGAAGGTCGGAAGATTATCACCGCCAGCGGAGCGGCTCCCGTTAAACAAGATTAAAGCGTAAGATACATTCACGATCCTGTTTTTTGCATTTTTAGAGATTGCCTGGGTTTTTTAATAAAAGCATAGTCTATAGATTAAGACTTTTTTTCGATCTTTATCATATCTGCGCCAAGCTGTCCGCAGGCGGCTTTTATGCTTCTTCCTCTGCGGAATCGGACTATCGTTTCAAGACCATATCTCATCAGAATATCTTTGAAAATCTTTATCTTATTTCTGTCGGCAGGTTTGAAATCACAGCCTGGGTGTGGGTTGTACTCAATCAGATTTACGCTTGCATTAAAATCGGCCAGAATATCGGCAAGCCCTTTTGCACAATCACGGCTATCGTTGATTTCGTCAATCATACAGTACTCAATGGTTATTCTCCTGCCGGTCTTGTTGTTATAAAACCGCATAGCGTTTAATATCCTGACTAGCGGGTATTTTCCGGCGGAAGGAACGATTTTTTTTCTAATCTTATCATTATGTGCGTGCAGAGAAACCGCAAGACGAGGGGAAATATCTTCGTTTGCCAGTTTTCTTATTCCCTCAGGAATTCCAACAGTTGAAATAGTCTGTCTGCGGATGCCGATGTTTTTACCGAATGGACTGGCTAAAATCCGTACGGTTTTTACGGTGTCATCGTAATTTGCAAAAGGTTCACCCATACCCATAAAAACAATATTATTTATTTTGCAGTCAGCATCTTTTGAAATGCTATTGACCTGGTCGATTATTTCACCCGCTGTCAGGTTCCGTTGGAATTTAAGATAGCCGGTAGCGCAGAATCTGCATCCGAGCCGACAGCCTATTTGGGTCGAAAGGCAAATAGTTTTTCTTTTGTTTTCGTCGAGCAGGACGGTTTCAATTTTGTTTCCATCGGCGGTCTCAAAGAGGTACTTGATTGTGCCGTCGGGGTCGGAGAGTTTTTTGACGATTTTAAGCTGAGAAATAAAATAGCCGGCCTCTGTTAATTTAGCACGAAGCTCTTTTGGCAGGGTGCTGATGAGGTTAATATCGTTAATGCTCTTCTGATGAATAAAGCTGAATATATATTTGGTTATATAAGGTTTTACGCCGAAGCTTTCGGTAATTTCCTGCAGTTCCTGCAGGGTCTTATTTTTTAAGTCTTTATCCATCCCGTTATAAATTCCTTTTGCCTTATGAGTTTTGCGCTCCATTAGGAGCCCCCAAGGACTTTGCTATTTTAAACAGGTTTTGTCCCGTTAAATTTCTAACGGGATCCATAGGCGACGGAGTTTACCAGAAAACATTTTTTTTGTCGAGGGTAAGAAAAGATTGTGCCTGGTAACGGCTAATCGCCGAAATTTGCTTTTTTGGCATTAATTTTTATACTTTATTTGAATGGGGTGTTATCTGGGTTCTGGACTAAGGGGGTCTGGTGTTTAATCTTGGCGATTTTATTGTAAGAAATGTGGCGTATGTAGATGAGAACTGCGGGCTAACTCAAGCGGCAAAGCTGCTTTGTGTGTCCGGTCAGATAATCTTGCCTGCGGTGGATGATTGTATAAAGCCTGTGGGGGTATTGACGGAAAAAGACATTCTCCGGAGGTTTTTAAAAAGCAAAGGCAAAGATAGCAAAGTTGCAGAGGGTATGCATACCAATTTTACGGCTATCGGCGAGAATGCCGGGCTTATAGATATTGTTCGCATATTTGCCGGTGAAAATTTCAGCCAGATAATGGTTGTTTCCGAAGGAGTTCTTGTGGGACTGGTCAACAGAACGGCGATAATAAAATATTTGATGGACGAGAAATCTGCTGCGAGCAGGCGGTTGAATGCGATAGCAGGCAAAGTTTGATTTATAAAAAGAAACAGGAGCCGAAGCGTTGTCTATGACATCCATAAGAAATTTATTAAGCTGCCAGAGTTTGACTCTTGAGCCGCAAATGCCGATAGAGCAGGCGATGGTTGTTATGCGGCAGAAAGGCGCTACATCGTCGGTAGTCTTAAATGACGATGACACGGTGGCCGGGGTTCTGACCGAGTCGGATATAATCAAGATGTTTGTTGAACCTTCCGATGGCGGTATCGAAGGGACGAGTGTTGCGGATTTTATGACTAAGGATGTGACAACGGAGCCTATTGACAGCGATATTGATAAAATCAGCAGAGTTTTTCTTGGCAGTCATTTCAGGCAGATTCCAGTTGTTTTTGGCGATATATTCGTTGGGATAATAACCAGAAAAGATTTGATTAAATATGTGACCAAATTTGACAATTGAAAATGGTATTCGATTCACCACTAATACCATAATAAGCCTTTCCGGAGGCGTTATTTTCATTTGACCGTGGAAGTCTCGGCAGGTACAATTCCCCATAATCATATATTTTTTTATGGAGATTGGCACAATGGACCCGAAGATTTTCAAGGCGTATGACATCAGAGGGCTTTACCCCGACCAGCTGAATGAAGATGCTGCGTGGAAAATAGGCAATGCAACAGCTTCCTTTTTAAGATCATTATTACGAGGTTATGAACGAGGTTTGGCCAATCGCCAGAGTCTTTGTGTCGGTCATGATATGAGAACACACAGCAAGTCTCTTGCCGAGGCTTTGATAGCAGGTATGAATTCTGTTGGCGCCAATGTTATTGATATCGGGATGATAGATACACCCCAGATTTATTTTGCTATAAATCATCTTGGTACCTGCGGAGGAGTTCAGGTTACCGCATCGCACAATCCGGCGCAATATAACGGGTTTAAAATTTCAGGCCTTGAGGCAAAGCCGGTTGGACAGGATACCGGTCTTAAGGAAATAAAGCATATTGCTACCGCGCTGCTTCACACTCGCGGAGTAATGGACGGCTCGATAGAAAAGTATGACCTGGCAGAGGCATATAAGCAGCATATATTAAGGTTTCTTGACTCTAAGATAAAACCGCTGAAGATAGTTATTGACGCATCTAATGGTATGGCAGGTAAAATGGTGCCATTGATTTTTAACGATATTGGCGTCAGTATTTCAAAACTCAATTTTGAGCACAAGGGAGTTTTTAAGCACGAGCCCAATCCGCTGGTTGAGAGCAATCTTACGCAGCTCAAAGCGGCGGTCAAAAAACAAAAGGCCGATATCGGTATCTGCTTTGACGGCGATGCGGACAGGCTGATAA
Source organism: Phycisphaerae bacterium (assembly GCA_028712345.1). Classification (GTDB taxonomy): domain Bacteria; phylum Planctomycetota; class Phycisphaerae; order Sedimentisphaerales; family UBA12454; genus GWC2-45-44. The sequence continues at coordinate 6,078 of JAQTQF010000078.1, forward strand.
TGGTAGATGAAAATGGCGAAACCATCGGCTGTGATATACTGACGGCTCTGATGGTGCCTTACTTCCTCAGCAAATCGCCAAATTCAGCGGTTGTTTATGACCTGCGAAGCAGTTGGGTGGTTCGTGAGGAAATTTTGAAATATAACGGTGTGCCGAGACGCGAAAGAGTGGGGCATTCGTTTATGAAAAAGACGCTGCGAATCGCGAGGGCGGTTTTCGGTGGTGAGTTGAGCGGGCATTTTTACTATCGTGATAATTTCTTTGCCGATTCAGGTTTTATCACGCTGGTTCATGTTATTAATATTCTAAGCAGGGCATCGGTGCCTATCAGCGAGCTTGTCAAGCCGTTGAGAAGGTACTTTGCCAGCGGTGAACTGAATTTTGCCGTCGAGGATAAAGATGCGATGATAAAGGAATTAAGTAAGAGGTTCAGTCAAGGCGATATAGACGACCTTGACGGGACGACGGTTCAATTTAAGGACTGGTGGTTCAACTGCCGACCGAGTAATACCGAGCCGTTGCTGAGGCTCAATGTTGAGGCAAAAACAAAAGAGCTTCTGGCCAAACAGCTCAAGGAAATAAAAAGTATCCTTGGCGAACCAGTTGACCATTAAGAAAGAGCATAAGAGCAAAAGTCAAAAGAGCATAAGACCTAAATCTTATGCTCTTATCGCTTACGGCAACCTAAAATGTCATTGTGAGGATCGCAACGACGAATCAATCTCTATTATTGTTTTGGCATAAGCCATCCCTAAGTGGACAAAAAACGAGATTCTTCGTCCGCCTTCGGCGGACTCAGAATGACAAGTAATATTTTTAGAGATACCCTTATGTCTTACGACTTATGCTCTTTTGGTCTTATTTATCAAACGGCATTTTGACTCCGCCGGAGGGGGTAAGCTTTGTATCGCTTTGCTGCCTTATCGGTTTTTCAGGTTTCTGTTCTTTCTTTTTACAGATAGAACCTTCTGATATTTTGGAAATATCGCCATCCATTAAAACCGCATAGGAAAAGTTCGACATAACCTTTGTTATCTTAATTGTTCCGATGGATTCTTCGATTTTTCCGAGCGATTCCTTTGTGTCATAATCGATAATTTCCTCGCCCTGTTTGAGGACATCATAAATATCCGAGACAGAAATGTCCTGTCCGCCTTTGTTTATTATGACGACATTATCCGGCAGGATTTTCGCTATTCTGGCAGGATAAAGACTGCCTGTGATTCTATCGGTGATTGGGCCGGCGGCTGATTTAATCAATTCTTCGGCAAGAACCAGATAATCGATTTTATCGTCCTGCCATTTCGGCACAAGTTTTCTTACATCCTTGTCTTCGAGATATAATCTTACACTGTCGGCGAGTTTGATTTGGCTTGTTACAGAATTTATGAGTGAGAAATCAATTTTTAGTTTAGCTTCGTGTTCATAGGTTTTTCTTCCTATGGCTTCAAGATATTTTTCCTTTACGGTTAATTGTGCCTCGGTAACCGTCAGAGTTAGTATGTAATCTGTGCCCAGCAGGTTTCCTATTTTTGCCTTTTCCTTAAGCGATGCGTCACCGAGCCAGACCAGGCCTTTCTCGGCCATAATTTTATCGATATGGCCCCTGTCGAGGATAGAAAATTTGTTTGCTGCCGTTAGTTTAGTGTTCAATATGTGCGTAATTTTCCGCGACAATTCATCATTGCA
>JAQTQF010000079.1 GCA_028712345.1 Phycisphaerae bacterium
TTGTCAAGAAGAAAAACAGGAAATTTTGTATTATGTACCAGTTTATTTTTTTGGGACTTATATGGCCTATAATACGCACAGAGTAAAGTTCCAATGGCGGGCTGTAAACGCCTGCCTGGCAAAAGCTGCCAATGGTTATAGGTACTCATAGTGCAAATAAAAAAGGGTCGGAATTACTTCTCCGACCCTTTATATATAAAAAACTTCTCCGGTTTTTTACTTAGCTGTTTTTCTTCTGATGAGTGCCATCCCGCCCATAGCCAGGAGTCCGATTGTCATCGGCTCAGGAACGACATGGTATTCGTAAATTACTTCAACATTTCCATTAGCCGTGACAGGCGTAACGGCATATTCAATGCCCCCAATGCTGCCATAATTGAGCCACTGCAGAACTTCGTAGTCAATATCGTAGGTTCCTGTTCCCTGATAGCTTGCCCAAAGACCGCTGCCCACGAATCCGAACTTGCTGTCTGTTTCAATTCCGCCAGTGTAAAGCATACCATCAGGAGGACTTGAGTCGTAATCTCCGCCAATATCTCCGACATTGGCTGCTAAATTGAAGGAACCGCTGTGATAGGCGTTTACTGTGCCGGGGATGGCAATGTAAGAAGAATTCAGCAATGGTACATCGCTAGAGCTTATGCTTCCCTTGGCACCGAACTCAAAATTGCCTGAAGCAGGGTTGTCGCTGTCATTATCGAGCCTGAGTTCCCCTCCGCTGGTCTGCAGATTGAGTGTAACCTTAACTGAGTCCAGTACCCATATGCCGCCGTGTGTGTCGAACTGATCGAAAGCCAAAGAGCCGCTCATACTGGGTATGCCGCTGAAATATTTTGTTTGTGGAGTTGTCAGTGCAAAAGCCGGTCCGGCTGCGACAAAAAGCAGTACGGCAAGGAAGATTAAAAACTTTTTCATCATATTGTACCTCACTTTCAATTTTAAGAGGTTATTCTTTATCGCTTTTAAAAAGCGCGCAAACTCTCTGTTGAATAACTTTTCTCCGTGTGAAAGCGTAAGAACTGCTCCAAATCAGTATTGTAAAACAACGCAAAAAAAGAAGCTCAAATCAAAGGATACAAAACCTAAGTATAGTATGTTTTCTCCAGACCCCAATTCTTAGAAGCATTTTACCATAGCGGAAATGTAAATGCAAGGGAAAAATTGCTGTTTTTCAAAAGAGGGCAAAAAAGGCCGATTGCTGGCGGCAATGAGCCTTTTTATGGAACTTTATAAATTGCAATTTTTTAACGATGGGAGAAAATTTTGCTGAAGAAGCCCTGTTTTTCGGCGTGTGCCAGGCTGACCTTTTCAAGGTATCTCTGCACTATTTCCGGTACCTCGAAAGTGTTAAATGGTTTTATGATATAATCGATAGCACCTCTGCTGGTGGCAAGGTCGATGTCCTTCGAGTCTTCCTTGCTTGTCAGCATAAAGACAGGTATGTGCATTGTGTCTTTGTTCCTCTTGAGTTCTGCCAGTACCTCCATACCGTCCATTTCGGGCATCATCCAGTCCAGCAGGACTACATCAATGTTTTCGGTTTTCGCGAGGTCTATGCCGTCCAGACCGTTTTCCGCAGCGAATACCTTGAAACCTTTGCGCGATAAGGTACTTTCGAGAAGTTTCCTTATCATCGCATCGTCGTCAATCACCAAAACTTTTATTGCTTTATGCATTTTTTTTAACCTCATTTGCTGTTTTCGCTCGTTTGTAATATCGGCAGAAGAGTGTCATAATATTACCAGAATTTTTATCAGGCGTAAAAAACACCGGATGGAAGGGGTAAAAATTTTTCTATCGAGTCCCATAAAATGATTCGTTTCTGATGCGGGCTTTTGTTCGACCGGCTAAACGGCCTTTTTGGGCGGATTATGCTGTTAAAATGGCCTTGAAAATGGTATAATGCCCTTGTTAAGATCGATGAGAGTCGATGATACAAAAGCTATATTTTTTAACCCTTTTGCCCTTTCCCGCATAGCGTATTTATGCGGGATTTTTTTTGATTTTTGAAAACATTATTGACACCGGTGGTGGGGGGGTAGAGTGTCCTCTGATGTTACCGGTTGGGATGTGTCGGACCCATCAGGGAAATGCATAGTACGGGGCGTTGAGATAATAAATGGAGATGTTTTAGGAGGATTCCAATGTTCCAGAATTTCATTTCACTGTTTATTTTCGTATCAATTTTTTCATTATCCAGTCTATCCTTCGCAGAGACCGCCACGCCTTCTCAGAATGCTGAAATTCTCTACGCTACTGCAAATCAATTGGAAGAGGCCAGAAAGTTCGACGAGGCAAAGGCATTATACCAGCAAGTCTTACAGCAGTATCCGAATAGCGAGTTTGCTGCCGGTGCGGATGGCAAATGGATGACCGCCGATGACGGACTTAGTTTGCAAAGCACAAGCCCATGCAGGAATACCGGTGACAATAGTGCCGTAAGCAGTATTGCCACTGATATCACAGATAATATACGAATAATAAATTCTGTAGTAGATAGAGGCGCTTACGAGTATCCAAATTAGTCAGATTTAATCGGATAATGAATAAGCGATTGTATTGAGTATTTGAATAATCTGTTATAGTCTTGAGGGACAAATATGAAAAAAACTGTCATATTGTTAGCGGTAGTTGTATTAGCATCTTCAATACTTGATGCTTCAGCAATTACGATAACTACAGTAGATTCCGGATGGATTCGTGCGGAGAATGGACAGTATTATGTTGGTGATTATTTGATGGTAAAGACATCTCCTTCTTTTGAAGACCGTTCCATTCTCGAATACGACATAAGCGGGATAAGTCCGGCGGTTTCGCAGGTTACATTTGATATTTGGTTTTATAATCTTGACTATCCGGCGTTGCCTGACGGCATTATTGATATTTTTACATACGCTGGAAATGGTATTGTTGCCGCTGACGATTTTTACGCGGGCGCTCCGTTTACGAGCTTTACCGCAGGAAATAATCAGGAAGTTTATTGGGAGAATGAATATGGGGATTCCGGTACGGCTATTTTCGGCTATTACAGCATAGACATTACCTCTGCGGTTCTGGACGCATTAGCGGCAGAGGAAACTTACCTTGGCATCAGATTGTCCACGGAAACGCCCGACAGGTATAATATAGGGAGTATTTGCAGCTTGCCTGACCCTGTTCTTGCGATTATACCGGAACCTGCGACGATTTGCCTGTTTAGTCTTGCGGGACTTATGCTGCGAGGAAAAAATCTCGTTTATTCTCACTGAGACCCTTCGCTTCGCTCAGGGTGACGGAGGGAACTCAGGGTGACAGATTTTAATATTCTGCCGCAATTCTACGGGTTTCAACCCGTAGATGAAGTTATCCGCCAAAGGTGGACAGGCAATACCTGTTGCGGTATTGCCCACGGGTTTTAACCCGTGGAAATTTAGTCATTTCGGAAAAGATGATTTTTGAAAATAGGGATTTTTTTGCGCAGTTGACGAAAAAGCCGTTGTTGTTTAACATTGTCCGAATGCGAGCAATAGTGCATCCTCCTCCGCCAAGGCTGCGTGGGACTTTACTAATGCCGTTTCAAAAAAAATTGTTTAATATTTTGTCATTCCACACTTGATGCGGAATCCAGTTTTTCGAGTCTGGATTCCCGCTCCGCCAGAGGCGGACAAGTTCCGCGGGAATGACAAATCTGAGAATTTATTTTTTGAAACGGTACTAATTACAGATATCTTACGAAAGCATATTAATGAGAGCAGTTGTACAGAGGGTAAAAAAGGCCAAGGTGGTTGTCGATGGCCGAATCGTCGGACAGATTGATGCCGGTATGCTGGTTTATCTTGGCATCGGCAAAGACGACGGCGAAAAAGATGTTGCGTTTATGGCTGACAAGATCGCCAATCTGAGGGTTTTCGCCGATGAAAACGACAAGATGAATTTGAGCGTAAAAGATACCGGTGGACAGGTGCTGATCGTGAGCAACTTTACGCTCTTCGGTGATTGCAGAAAAGGCAGAAGGCCGGGCTTTGATTTGGCAGCAGAACCGGCGAGGGCAAATAAACTCTATGAAAAAGTTGCTGAGCTTATAAAGCAAGAGGAGATTGAAGTACAAAATGGTGTTTTTGCGGCTGATATGCAGGTCCATTCTCAAAACGATGGTCCTATAAATTTTCTTCTGGATAGTAAGCGGTTATTTTGAAAAAAAGTTTCGAGGCAACTTCGCATAAAAGTTAGACTTGTATCCCATAGGCCGGTATTGCGATGGGCGTTAGATTGTATCCGAGAAAACATTGTTTTAACTGATGTTTACAAGGTCTTTTTACCGAAAGTGTCAACAGGTACTATAGAGTTAATTCGAGTTGAAGGGGGTATAAATTGAAAATTAATTGCTGGGAGTTTTTTGAATGCGGCAAGGAACCCGGCGGAGCAAAAACTGCAGAGACTGGGGTTTGTCCGGCGGCTGAGAGCACAGAGCATAACGGCAAAAACGGCGGCATCAACGGCGGTCGATACTGCTGGAAAGTTCCGGATACGCTTTGTGATACTAATACAGAGGGCAACAAGCCGGAAAGAATGCTAAAGTGTTTTTCGTGCAGATTTTTCATACGGGTGCAGGATGAAGAAGGCAGCTGTTTTGAGATGTAGGACTCGTCTCCGTCCTCCTGCGGCGGATAAATGCCGGCGACGGCTAAACTAACCACCCAACATAAAGTTGGGGGCTTTAGGATTTTTACTGAACCCGCAGGACAGGCCTGCGGGCTAAACACCAAAGACTAAAATATCCGCAAAATCATTTCTATTGATTGAAAATAGACTTTCCGTTAAAATATCCCTCTTAATTAATAGATTAAAGAGGTTCTATGCAGACAGATATTAAAGAACAGCTCGAGCGGTTTAAGCGCGGGGCGGTAGAGATTTTCAATGAAAATGAACTTTTGCTGCGGCTTGGCGAGGCGGCCAAATCCAAAAGGCAGCTCCGTGTCAAACTTGGTATGGACCCGACTGCTCCGGATATTCATCTGGGCCATACGGTTGTTATGCGAAAGATGAGGCAGTTTCAGGATGCCGGTCACAAGGCCGTTTTGATTATAGGCGACTATACCGCCCGCATAGGCGACCCGACGGGACAAAATACTACAAGGCCGATGCTGTCGGGCGAGCAGATTGAAGAAAATGCGCGGACATATCTCGAACAGGCCGGCAAAGTCCTCGATATGTCGGAAGACAAATTAGAAGTAAGGTACAACAGCCAGTGGTTCGAGAAGATGAGCCTGATGGAACTTATAAAAATTGCGGCACAGAAAACCGTAGCGCAGATGCTGCAAAGAGACAGCTTTAAATTGCGGCTCGGCCAGGGCATCGATGTTTACACGCACGAGTTTCTTTATCCGCTGATGCAGGGATATGATTCGGTAGTGATAAAAAGCGATATTGAGCTTGGCGGGACAGACCAGACATTTAATAATCTTGTCGGCAGGGATATTCAAAATGCTTACGGCCAGCAGAGGCAGATTGTTATTACGATGCCTATACTTGTCGGGCTTGACGGCAAGGACAAGATGAGCAAGTCGAAGGGCAATTACATCGGCGTAACCGATGAGCCGAAGGATATGTTCGGCAAGGTTATGAGTATAAGCGATGAGATGATGGAAAATTATTATACTCTGCTGACTGATGTTGACGCTGAGAAAATCAAAGAGCTTGTCAATCCCGAAAGAACTCATCCGAAAGAGGCAAAGGTTCTTTTGGGCAAGATTATCGTTACGCAATTTTATAATGAAGCGGCAGGCGAGACGGCGGCGGCGGAATTTGAAAAGGTGTTCGCTCAAAAGCAGCTTCCTGACGATATGCCGGAGATTAAAATTTCTTCCGAGCCGATAGCCGCGGCAAAATTGCTTGTACAGTGCGGTCTTGTCGCAAGCGGCGGCGAGGCGAAAAGACTTATTTCGCAGGGCGGAATGAGTATTAATGGTGAAAAGATAAGCGATGCGAATAAATTGGTGTCGCCGGAGAGCGGAATGGTTGTCCGTGCGGGAAAACTTGAATTCGCAAAATTATAGGGTAAGTAAATGAGATTACCTGAAGTTAAAAATTCGGAAAAGTATAAAGGCCTTTATGTGGTTGACTTCGGCGGCCATTGCGGAGTTGGTTTTACCGCTCAGGAAGCGGCTGAGCTGCTGGAGAGCGAAAAATTCAAGGATGTAAAAGTTTACAAAATTTATAAGGCTTATCCCGACGGCAGGATGGAGCTAAAGGGCGTGCCGAGCGAAATTTTTCAGCTTGAGACGGGGATGTTTTTCTACCAGTCCGATGAAGAATCCGCTCGAAACGATTTTAAGAAGCTGATAAATTCTGCGATAGGTTTCGCTCCGCCAGCCAAGGCGAAGGTTCATCTGGCGAAATACGACGATGAAAAATTCGCAGTCGCTCTTATATTTCCCGCCGAATTTAATGATGAGTTCGGCCAGTGGCTTTTGGATATTGATTATAAGACAAACGGCTCGGCTGAAGGCGGAATTGAAGCGGCCGAAAGATATTATGCCGATAGGCCGGAAATTTTGGAAAGACATCAGCTCTTTGCGGCCGGGCAGATGGAGAGCAAGACCGGCGCCGAACTGCTTGGGGCGACTAAAATGGCAGTGGTAAGATGATAACTGAAAATCAAAAATCAAAAATAAAAAATAAAAATTATGGAATAAGACTATTTTTATTGGGGCTTCTAACTTCCGTTCATCTATTATCCAAACCGAAAACAACGCCGGGTGATTTGAAGAAAATGGAGTTTTCGAGTTCTTCACAGAGATTTGGTCTTTGGTTTTCTGATAAAATCAGGGATATTTTTCGCTACAGGTGGATAAACAAATCTTAATGGTATCTCTGGAAATATTACTGGTTATTATGATCCCTCCGAAGGCGGATGAAGAATATCGTCTTGTTTATTCAAGAGATGCTTCGCTTTGCTCAGCATGACAAAGAAGCGGGACTTCTGGCGTTGTCATTCTGCCCCATTAGCCCCTGTCATTCTGAGTCCGCCGAGGGCGTATTAAGAATCTCGTTTTTGTCTACTTAGGGACGGCTTATGCCAGAATCAGAATGAAGATTGATTCGTCGCTGCGATCCTCACAATGACATCACCACTTTCGTGAGGACAAGTTTTTAGAGGTTGCCTTAAGTTTAATTCCAAATTTTATACATTTGTGCCGCAGCATTTTTTGTATTTTTTTCCGCTGCCGCAGGGGCAGGGGTCGTTTCTTCCAACTTTGGGTTGTTCAAGTTTTATCTGCTTGACTTTTGTCGCTTCGCCCTGCGGGGCCTGAGCGGCGGCTCGCTGGCGTTCGGACATTTCAAACTGGTTGACCTGCTGATGCTGCGTTTTGCCTGCGCCAAAGACGCTTTTTGCTCTTGTGCCTGCTTCGAGGCGAACCTTAAAGATTGTATCGGTTACTTTGTCCTCTATAAGGTTGAGCATTTCGCTGAACATTCTGTAACCTTCGTGCTTGTACTCAAGCTTGGGGTCTTTTTCAGCATAGGCGCGCATAAAAATGCTTTCCTTGAGATGGTCCATCGAATAAAGGTGGTCTTTCCATGTCGAGTCGAATATCTGAAGCAGGACATATCTTTCAAGGTCGGTTAGTTCTTTTCTTAAAAAGTCCCGGCCCATTTCAATC
>JAQTQF010000080.1 GCA_028712345.1 Phycisphaerae bacterium
GCCGATTTTATCCGTGAAATCGCACCATTTTGCCCATTCGCCTCGTTCCCTGCGAAGATTTATCCTGTCCTCAATATGCAGATGCCGAAGCACTTCAAAATCCATACCGCAGTCGCGGAGCATAGCCGGTATCTGATATATACTGGCCGAGTCGTGAAGACTGATAACCCTGCTTATCGGCACATTGCTGTAAACACTGATTTTCTGACGCGCCTTTTCATTGACGGGACTTGATGCCCGGCAGGCGATAATGTCCGGCTGGACTCCGCTCTGCATCAGTTGTTTTATGCCGAGCTGAGCAGCCTTTGATTTTTGTTCACCGAGAGTTCTGGGTTCGAGTATATAGGTCAGCGCTACAAAGCAGCAGCTGTTCGGACCTTCTTCATATGCCAGCTCGCGCATCGCTTCGATGTAAAAGGCATTTTCGAGGTCGCCGACCGTTCCGCCGATTTCGACAAATATAATGTCAGCATTACTTTTCATCGCAAGGGTACGCAGTTTTAACTTTACCTCGCCTGTTACATGGGGAATCATCTGGACATCTCTGCCGAGGTAGTCGCCGTGTCGTTCCTTGTCGAGCACATCACGATAAATCTGGCCGCTGGTGGCGAAGTTGTTCTGGCTCAGGTTCTGGTCGAGCATTCGTTCGTAAGTGCCGAGATCCATATCACATTCCATCCCATCGTCGAGGACGAAGACCTCACCGTGACGGAAGGGGTTTAGCGTTCCTGAATCAATATTCAGATAACCTTCAAGCTTTATGGGCGAGACTTTCAGTCCCTTGTCCTGCATAAGTTTTGCCAGGCAGGAGGAAAATATTCCCTTACCCAGTCCGCTCATCACCGTACCCATAACGACGACATATTTGGTTTTGCCTTTTTTGTAGCCGGCTGGTATCGGAGAAAAGTATTCGCTTTCTGCTGAAGTTTCACTGACTGACGCAAGTAATTCGTTTTTATCTGCCATAGTAAGCCTTACCTGATTTTATTTATTATATCTCTTTACAAATTCCGCATATTGTTGTGGCGTATCTATGCCGTCGGCAACTGCACTTACAAGACCGGTTAGTATATTGTGGCCGAACTCAAGAACGCGGAGCTGCTCGAGTTGCTCGATATTTTCGAGTTTTCCGGCCGGAAGCCTGGTTAGCCGTAAAAGAAATTCTTTCCTGTACGCATAAATGCCGAGATGCCTGTAATAATCTTCTATATTACCGATACCGTCTGTTTTTCTGCAATATGGAATGACCGCTCGCGAAAAATACTTGGCAAATCTGTTCTTGTCTATTATTACCTTGACGATATTGGGGTTTGCAATCTGCTCGGCAGTTTCAAATTTTGCAATCAGAGTCGCCATATTTGCATTCTGGTTGTCGAGCATTAATTGTGCAAGAAGATTGATGTTGGCCGGCTCTATTTCCGGCTCATCGCCCTGAACATTGATTATGATTTGGGCGTCAATTTTTTCAACAGCTTCGGCGATTCTGTCTGTGCCGCTTTGATGAGTTTCTGCGGTCATTACACAGTCGGCGCCGAATTGGCCGCAGGCGTCGAGAACTTCCTTGCTGTCGGTTGCGATAACAACCTTTTCGAGAAGTTCGGCCCTGCAGACTTGCTCATAGGTATGCTGGATAAGGTATTTGCCGGTATCTTTGGCGAGAACTTTACCCGGAAAGCGGACTGATTCGTAACGAGCGGGTATTACTGCTATGATTTTCACTATTTCCCTGCAGCAAGTTTCTAAAATTTTAGTTTCAAACTTCAAAACCACTGCCCGATTATGATATGGAAATTGAGATGATTTGTCAACCTGCTTAAAAATAAAAAAACCGGGCGTCTTAGCGTCCGGTTTTGATAATATTCAAAATTTTGAAACTCAGATTTAGTATCTTGTGGAGAATTTGGCTGAACGGGCGGCTTTTCGTCTCCTGCGGCGGTTCTTCTCCGAGGGCTTCTCGTAATAGCTTACCCGCTTCATATCGCGAATGAGACCTTCTTTTTCGCACATTTTCTTGAATCGCTTAACCATTTGTTCAACTGACTCGCCAAGACGAGCTTTAACTTTAATCATATAATATCATCGCCTTTCCAGCAAAAACTCCGAATTGTCCTGTCAAAGAGGACGAAAACCCGAATGATATAGATTTTTCTGCGACTTTCAAGCTAAAAATTGAACAAATATACCTTATTTTTTGCAACACCCGCAAATTCAAGGTATTTTGAGGCTTTCAGTAGCCTTGCGTTCACCTTACCAATATCGTCAATCGAATTGATTTTTGACAATTTTCGCATTTGTAAAATCTTTTCGACCGTCGCCGGCCCAAGGCCTGGGACTCGCAAAAGACTGTATCGTGTTGCTGTATTTACATTTACGGGGAAAAACTCAGGATGGTTTTTGGCCCAGAGTTCCTTGGGGTCCGATTCGACCGACAAAAGACCTGAGCTGTCGTATATTATATCAGATGAGTTAAAGCCATATTTTCTGAATAAGAAATCTACCTGATAAAGTCTGTGTTCCCTTATAAAGGATTGTTCAGGATATAAAATCTTCGCCTGCTGGTCAGCATTATTGGTCTGATAGGCGGAAAAATAGACCCTGCTGATACCGATTCTCTCATAAAGAGCTTGCGTATAGTCAACAATCTGTCTGTCGGATTCATCGGCAGCGCCGACAATAAACTGAGTGGTCTGTTTGACTTTCCGCCTGCCTTGTTTTGCAAAACTGTTGATAAGCTTCATAGGTTCGACTATATCCTTGAGAAAATCCTTTTTGCTCGATAGTTTTTGCAGGAATTGCTTTCCTGGCGTTTCGATATTCAGCGAGACAGCGTTTGAAAGACTTACTGCTTTTTCTATTGCCGCTGGGCTTGAGCCGGGCAGGATTTTCAAATGGATATAGCCTTTAAAGTTATGCTTATAACGGAGTATTTCGGCACAGGCGATAAGTTTTTCCATAGTTCTATCAGCATCGCCGATTATGCCGCTGGATAGAAAAATACCGAAGACCTCACCTTGCCGGTAGTAGTCCAAAAATGCCTCGGCCAATTCGTTACAGTCAAGGCTGCATCTGGGCACATCGGAATTACTGTTAAGAGGGCAGTATTTACAATCGCTGTCGCAGTGATTGGAAATAAGAGTTTTAAACAGATTGGAAACTCCGCCATTTGGCAAAGTTATCGGATATATCCATTTTCCCTTGCTGCCGCGTGTTCGATGTTCGGATTTATCGCTGCCGCAGGCGCAGGCCAGGTCGTATTGCGAATCCCTGCTTAAGAGCTGAAGCTTTTTCATTATGCCGGGTTTTGAAGCGGTAAACATAACCTCAAATATAGACCGGAATTTTGTTTTGACAAGGGGTGTTGTAAGAAAATTGTCGGGTTATGATTTTGCGACACCAAAAGGACCGATAAGTATTTCTCGAATAAGATTTAAACCCTATTATGCGGGAAAAAACAGTATTTTGTCATTTACAGGCGAGTTTTTGTCGATTTTGACCAAGGATTATTAGCATAAGAAGTATTTTTGAGTTTGTTAATAGTTAAAAAAGGGTTTTGCCTGTTGGTACCAGGCCTTTACACAAGAGATTTGGAAGTCTGCAATGAAAATAACTAAAAAGTTGACCTTTGGTTTTTTGATAATTGCTCTTCTGCCGCTGATGATAATCGCAATTGTCGGCATCAAACAGCAAGGTGAAATTATTAACAGACTTTCCTTTGTTGACGCAATAGATGTTGCCAGGACCATTGAGAAGTCTATATCCATTGAATCGGAAACATTACCATTCGTTGAAAAAGGAAAGCTCCAAAAATATGTGGAGACACTAAGCCAGACCATAGGAAGAGACATAGTTGTCGTTGATTTGAATAAAATCATCATAGCGGATATAGCTTCCGAAATAGAGAGTATCGGGGAAGAATTTACATATGATCTGGGCGATGAAGTAAGACAAACAATGCGGGACGGCAAACCGAGAGTTTTCAAGGAAATCAGTGAAGATGTCCCGGAGGGTGTTTCTCTTGTGGTTGTTCCGTTGGCAGAGAGTCGGCGGGGGGATCAGAAAGCCGGACAAATAATAGGAGCTGTTATAGTTTCTTATAAACCAGCGGATTTAACCGGTTTTAAACTTACTTTATTATTTACAACGGTTTTTGTCATCATATCGGTAACTATTTCCGGCCTATTATTTTCCCGCTCTATTTATGAGCCCATCGTGAAGCTGAAAGATGCAGCGATCGAGATGGGCAAGGGTAAATTAAGCACACAGATACAGGTAAAATCAGACGATGAGATAGGACAGTTAGCCGAGGCGTTTAACGAAATGGCAGGGGACTTAACCCAGACCATAGACAATCTCAATACAGTCAATAAGCAATTAGAACAAGAGGTGGTTGATCGCAAAAAAGCGGAGCAGGAAAAACTTAGTATAATTGATAGAATTAAACGGCAGGAATCCGCCATTGTTAAAATAGCAACCAACGATGCATTGGCAACCGGTAATATTAATACTACGATGCGGGTGATAACTGAGATTACGGCAGATACCCTGAAAAGTGAACGGGTTGGTGTATGGCTGCTGAAAGAAGCCGGGACTAAGCTTGAATGCATAGACCTGTTTGAAAGCAGTACGGGGAAACATTCAAACGAGATGAGTTTGTTTATGGATGATTATCCTCATTACTTTGCGGCCTTAAAACAGGGAAGAGCCATTGATGCAAACGATGCTCTGACCGATGCGAGGACCGCTGAGTTAGTCGAAGGGTACCTGATTCCTCTTGATATTAAATCCATGCTTGATACTCCAATACGGATGTCAGGTGAAGTCGTCGGCGTGGTCTGCCACGAAAGCACCAACAGCAAGCGTATTTGGAATAGTGATGAAATTACATTCGCCAGTGAAATAGCGGACCAGACGGCACAGGTTCTTATAAATATCGAACGCAAAAAGGCGGAGGAAAATTTGAGCGAATCGGTTTCACTGCTGACCGCTACTTTGGAGTCAACCGCCGACGGCATTCTTGTTGTTGACGGCAAAGGCAGCATCAAAGGGTTTAATGACCAGTTTATAAAATTATGGCGCATACCAGATGATATTATTCGGTCAAAAGATGACAATAGGGCTATCAGTTTTGTTCTCGGTCAATTGACGGACCCGGATGCGTTTGTTTCAAAGGTGCAATATCTCTATGAAAATCCGGCACTTGAAAGTTCTGATACACTTGAATTTAAGGACGGCAGAATATTTGAACGGCTTTCCAAACCGCAGATAGTTGATAATACTGTTGTCGGCAGGGTGTGGAGCTTTCGTGATGTTACAGGGCGAAGAAAAGCAGATAGTCAGCTTGAGTCTGCCAATGCGAATCTTGCCGCCAGTGTTGACAAGCTCGAAAGAACCAATACAGAGTTGAAAAACTTTCTATACGCGGCTTCGCATGATTTGAAAGAACCGTTGAGAAAAATCACTTCCTTCGGAGTTATGCTTAAAAAATCTCTGGCAGGCAAACTTACCGATGATGACGCAGAAAACCTGCATTTTATGACTGAAGGCGCAAGCCATATGACAAAGATGGTCGAAGGTCTTCTTACATATTCAAGAATTGATACTAAGGCTCAGCCGGCCGAGGCTGTTGACCTTAACCATGTAGTTGAACAACTCCGGCAATTTGAATTTGCCGAAGCGATTAAAGAAAAACAGGCAATTATAGAAGTGCCCGGTCCGCTGCCTAATATTGATATGGATCCGGTTCAGATACGACAGCTTATGTATAACCTTATCGCTAACAGTGTAAAGTATCAGAAAGAGGGAAATACACCTCATATAGCTATAACAAGCAGGCCTGCCGCCGACGGTAAGGTGAAAATAGAAGTGACGGATAACGGTATAGGAATCGCGCCAGAATATCAACAGGCGATATTCAACATATTCAAACGGCTGCATTCAAGAGATGAATATGAAGGCATAGGTATTGGCCTTGCGGTTTGCAAGAAAATAGTAGAAAAACACGGCGGTAAAATCGGTGTTGAATCCCAGCCCGGCAATGGCACAACATTCTGGTTTACAGTGCCGCAAGCGAAAATAACGGTGAAAGCAGGAGTAAAAATCGCATAGAATTCTCATAAGACATCCGGGAACATATCCGAAGCATACAGCATTTTTTTGCCGACAATCTTATCACAAAAGTAATCATCGATTGATAATTGTGCCGTATATTTATTCCGATAAAATCCCAAATTTTGCAAAAACAGCTTACACAACTAAAGTCCTATAATATAGTTAAGGCAAGTACTGATAAAGAGTAAACTTTGCGGGCTTCAAACTGGCTGTAATTGAGGACAAAATGTTAAAAAAATATATTAGTTATTGACTATAACTTGCCGAAATATAGAATGTTGCGATATGTGTGTGCAGATTTATAAGGATGTGAAAAATAATCGGAAAGGATTGGAGTATGCTGTCGCAAAACAAAATAGGTCAATTATCCCTGGTTTTACTAATGGCGGGGTTGATTTGCAGTTTTGGGTCTAAAACAGTTGCAGCAGAGGGCGACCCGAATGGTAGTTATTTTGAGATGTCTCTTGAGGAGTTGATGAATGTCGAAATTTCAGGTTCGGGGTCTCTGACGAAAACAACACGCAGGAAGGTTCCTGCAACAATGACCACCATTACCCAGGAAGATATCCGGCGAACAGGCGCTCGCAATCTGGATGATCTTCTGCTGATTACAGTACCGAATATCCAAAAACAATTCCATCGGAATGAGTATGAGCATATGGGCATCAGGGGTATCATAGGTGATGTTGACGATAAATATCTGCTGCTTGTTAATGGCAGACTTATGAATGAACGGTATTATTATGGTGCATTAGCCGAGCGAGATTTGCCTATGCTGAGCGATATTCACCATATAGAAGTTATCCGCGGACCAGGTTCTGCTCTGTATGGTCCCGGTGCCATAGGTATGGTAATTAATATTATCACTGAAAGCGGCCTGACCTTTGAGGGGTTGGAGACCACTGGTCGTATGGGTATGATTGAAGAATTCTATTCCGGCGAAATGAAATATGGTCGCAGATTTTCCGACGACCATGGCGTATTCCTGTATACCGGTTATAGCAAATATCCCGGTGCTGACGGCGGTGATGCCTCCCGTGTTTATTCGCAAAGTAGCGTCGAAAAGTTATACGACACAACTGCCGGCGGCAATAGAGCATTCCGAGGTAAGCCGAAGGTAAAAATATATGGCCAGTATGACAGAGGAGGCTTCACGGCGTGGGCAAGATATACACAGGGCGGCCGTTATCGCTATCCTTTTCTTCAGTATATGGGACACGAGGCTGGTGATGGCTATCAGAAGCTGACTCTCTATACGAGCTACCGTTATGAGATTAGCCCGGCTCTTGCGTTAACTCCTTCTTTTAGTGTTGACATACAGGACCGTGACGAAAGATACCATAACAGCGATTTTTCAAGCTGGCGGCGAGATGAATACAATACCAAACTGGTGTTGGACTGGACGCCTAATGACAGGCATCAGGTTACGGTCGGGGGTGAGTGGGCATATACTGTTAACAATTTGCGAGGGATAGGGGAGCCTGATGTGCCGTCGCGTTTCTGGTCATCACGCAGCTTTGGAAAGGAGCCT
>JAQTQF010000081.1 GCA_028712345.1 Phycisphaerae bacterium
AACGAGCAAACAAGACAGATTGACCGGCTTATTGCAGATGCCAATTCTTCAATTCTCAAAAAGCAGCCTCGCCGGCAAATTGAGCAATATATGCAGGATTACCAGGTATGGGCACAGGCGGTTAATGAACTTACAACGCCTGAAACAGGTTTAAATACCGCCTACCGAGAGGCGGAAATCAGACTTAAGGATTTCAATCTCGGGACCGAATCACTGGTTGAAGTGCTTGAGATGCCCGAAAAATCCGTCAAACGCGCAGAGATGATAGAGCAATTCAAGAGCAGCTTTCCAACAAGAGCTGAAAAAATCGATAATCTCGTCAATGTATTTAAAGAATACCGTTCGGTCAGGGGCAGGATTGACGGCCCGGACGATGTAAAAAGAATGCTCAAAGGAGCAGGTGTTCTCGAATTTCGTATTCTGCCCAAGCTGGACGACGGTAAGACCAACAAGGATGAAATTCTCACATATGTTGACGGGCTAAAGACAAAGGGTCCTAAACTTGCTTCAGACGGCAAATATATATGGGTACAGATAGAAGATTATGAAAACGGCACATGGCAAAGCAGCGAAAGAAACCAGATTATCGTCGGTTCCTTTGCGGATAAGTATTATGTCCTGACAAGCAATCAAAAAAACGAATGTATGATTAAAGGCAGCGGCAAAAAGCCGTGGAAACTCCAAAAGGCCGGGGCTACTTCCGACCAGATGGGCAGAAGAGCTATCGACTTTGCCTTTGATGAGGTCGGCGCTTCGCTGTTTTACAATGTAACAAGGAGCAATCTTCAAAGACCGCTTTGCATAATACTCGACGGAGTGGCAATATCGGCTCCGAATATCAGGAGTGCTATCCGTTCTTACGGTATTATCGAGGGCGACTTCTCTCAGACAGAGCAGATAGATATGGTTGATAAACTCAACGCCGGTTCACTGCCTGCCAGGTTGATTGACCCGCCTATTTCAGAAAAAACCATCGGACCAAGCATAGGTTCGGATAACCGCGACAAGGGCATCAAGGCAGGATTAATCGGTCTTTCCGCAGTTGCGGTCTTTATGCTCTTCTACTATACGCTTGCCGGCTCAATAGCTGATGTTGCTCTATTTATGAATATACTTTTCATCCTCGGAATTATGGCACTGAGCAGAGCGACATTTACACTGCCCGGCATCGCGGGTATCATTTTGACAATCGGTATGAGTGTTGACGCAAATGTTCTTATCTTCGAGCGTATCCGCGAAGAGCAGCTCAAGGGTTCATCGCTGAGAATAGCAATCGACAGCGGCTACCAAAGGGCTTTCAGCACGATTTTTGACTCAAACATCACGACATTTATCACGGCTCTTATTCTTTATATGGCAGCATCGGAAGAGATTAAGGGCTTTGCACTTACCCTGATGCTCGGTATAGGTTCGAGTATGTTTACCGCCCTTTTCGTGACAAGGGTTATCTTCCAGCTCCTGCTCGGCAAAGGCATAATCCGTAACCATTTAACTATGATGAGGATTGTCAAAAACCCGACTATTAACTGGATGGGTATCAGAGGCGTAATGATAGCCTTGTCGCTTATTCTTGTAATAGGCGGACTGACAGTCTTTTACACGAGAGACAACAATACCAACAATAAATATGACATCGAATTCACCGGCGGTACGAGCGTGCAAATAAATCTTAAGCCGGATTGTGCTATGGACCGCTCGGAAGTGGAAAACATAATCCGCACAGAAGGCCAGAAACTTAACAACAACGCAATCTCAGCAGCCAAGGTTTACAGCGTCGGCGAAAAAGATACAAAAGTTCAATACGAAATTACAACTATTGAAACCAATAAGACAAATACCGAAATTTCATTTAATGATGAATCGGCGACAAGAACTCCTGCGGATATAATTGCAGATTTGAAAAAGGCACAGAAGCAAGTCAGAGGAATACTTAGCGACCTTATGGTTGTGCAGGATTCTCAGAATCGGCAAAAGTATCTGGTAAGCACCAGCCAGACAAATAAATCCGTAGTTACGGAAATACTCGCTCTGGCGTATGATGCCAATACGGTTACAATAGGCGAACCTGTTGTAGATGAAATTGTCAGCCGGGCAATCAAAGAAGCCTTTGCGGGCAGGCTGCAGATTATGGAAAGCCTGGAACCTAAAATCGTCTCGTCTCAGAAAATAGACGATACCGTTCTGAATAAAATGCCCGAATTGGGTGATTTCCTCGGCGGAATTATTATTCATTTCACCGTTGAAAAACCTGCGACTATTAGCGAGCTGAACAAAAGACTCAAGGATTTGCAATTCAAGCCGGATATGCAGAATATAGTATGGAACAATTATAGACTTTTCGACAGCAAATTAAACGCAGCCGATGAAAACCAGCAGAGTGAGTTTATCTATGTCAGCGCCGAACCTGAAGCCGGCTATCGCCAGTTAAGCGATGAAGAGTGGACAGGATTTGTAAATAACGAAACTGCTAAAATTACTCTGGCAGCAACTATGCAGACTTCGCTTCCCCGTGTTACGCAAATTGCTCCTTCGGTGGGCAATCAGGCAAAGGCCAGAGCGATAGTAGCTATCGTCCTGTCGCTCATTGCCATCGTTGCGTATATCTGGGTCAGATTCGGTACGCTCCGTTATGGTCTTGCAGCAATTGTCGCTCTCGTTCACGATGTATCCATAACACTGGGAGCAGTTACGGCCTGTACATATCTTGCTCCGACTAAATTCGGCCAAATGCTTCTTATCGGAGATTTCAAGATAGACCTTGCGATGATTGCGGCATTTTTGACTATTATCGGTTATTCGCTGAACGATACTATCGTTGTGTTCGACAGAATACGCGAAAACAGAGGAAGGCTGGCAACGGTAACACCGGAACTTATATCCAGCAGTATTAACCAGACATTGTCAAGAACACTGCTGACATCATTTACGACCTTCCTTGCGGTCGTTGTGATGTATATCTGGGGCGGGCCGGGATTGAGAGGCTTTACCTTTGCGATGCTGGTTGGTATCATAGTCGGTACTTATTCTTCTATCGCTATCGCGGCACCTATACTGATTCTCGGCAGTAAGGCTAAATTAGCAGCAAAGAAAAAAACAGTATAACAATATAAAATGCAAAAAGACATAAAGACAGGAATGCTCGCAGGAACCGTCCTGTGTTTTATAGCTGTGGTGTGGTTCTGCGTAAAAGAACAGGTTATCAGTCAGCCTCTGATGAGAGTCGAGTCCAATATCAAAGAGACTCTTGCATCAGAGGCTGATAATAATACCTCGCAAATCAAACAAGAATCAATAGAAAGCACATATATTCAGAATTACGAACAAACTCAGACCAATGCCGTGAAAACAGAGATAGCTGAGACCACAATAACTCACACCGTAACAGCCGGGCAGACATTAAGCGACATATCAAAAACCTATTACAATACCGCCGGCAAATGGAAGAAAATCTACGAAGCGAACAAGGAGCAATTTCCTATGGGTCCCGATGCAATACGACCCGGTATGAGGCTTGTTATCCCCCAGTGAAAATAGAACGCAGTCCTATGGGCTCCTTACGGAGAATACAGTAGTCTGAATACAGAATAAGGAACCCGCCTTATGGCGGGACTGTTTTCTAAAGCAGTTTTGCCGCCTCGCCGTCAATAAGCCAGGTAACCTTATCGAGAATCGGCCAGAGAGTATGAACAGGATATTTAACTTCATCCGGGCTGCCAAGCAAGACTTCCCGAACAATTGAGGCTTTTTCATCGCCTGAGACCATTACAACCAGTTGCCGAGCGGCACACATTACAGGATGAGTAAGGGTGATTCTGTTCAGGCCGCTTTCCAACTGATAAACAATAGTTACCAAATCGTCGGTATCAAACAAGGCATAAGAGTTAGGAAGAAGCGAACCAATGTGGCCATCAGGACCCATACCAAGAACCATAAGATCAAATTCAGGAATTTGTCCCGGAGCAAGATTAAAAACCTGCTGCAGCGCGTATTCATAATCTCTAACTGCCTGACCATAATCATTGGTCTCACCCACTATCCGATGAACATTTCTCGGTGAAATTGAAATCCATTTCAAAAATGTATCATTGGCAAGTTTGTAATTACTGTCCGACGACTGCGGATTTACACACCTTTCGTCAACCCAGAACAGCTCCGTTTTGTTCCATGGCAGATTGAAGGCTTTGCTGTCAGTGCCAAGAAGTTCGTAAAATCTTCGAGGTGTTTTACCTCCTGAAATAGCTACGCGAAAAACATCCTTTTGGCTAACCGCATTTTGGGCTGAAGCAGTAAAAATCTCAAACGCCCTTCTGGCAAGCTCCTCGGAATCTTTCACATCAACGATATTGATTTTATTGTTTAATAGTTTCATAATCCAACCCTCTTATCTTTTAACACCTTTCTACAAGATACGCACCCCAAATATGAAAAGTTTGCAATATCTCTCAGTTGTTTGATTTACCTATGTATTATGGCCGCTGGAGGTGGCAATTACCACTAAAAATTTTATAACGCCACAAACAGCTCCGCGGTAAAAAAATTTAACTCTTTTCAGGGTAATAAGTTACAGCAAACACAGGAGTTGTTTATATTTTCGACATCTACTATCTTGAAATCAATTCTGAGCGATTTACGGATTATGTTTTTTTCTCCTGATTCTTTCGGTAGCTTTTTGAACAACCAGATAGAAGACCGGTGTCATTGAAACGCCGAGAACTGTCGCAGCGAACATTCCACCAAAGACCGCAGTACCCAAAGCGCGTCTTGCAACGGCGCCTGCACCTGTAGCAATAACAAGCGGAATCGTTCCGATAAGCGTCGATAATGCCGTCATAAGAATCGGACGAAAACGGAGACGCGCCGCTTCTATCGCGGCTTCCTCTATGCCGTGGCCATGCTCGTGGTATGTCTTGGCAAACTCGACCAGCAAAATAGCGGTTTTAGTGGCCAGGCCAATTAACAGCACGATTCCTATCTGAGTATAGATATTATTGTCAAACGACCTTGCCCATGTGAAAGAGACGGCACCGAGCAGCGAGAGCGGCACGGCAAATACGATTGCTATCGGGATAGTCCAGCTTTCATACTGAGCGGCGAGGAAGAGGAATGCAAACAGCGCGGCAATCATAAATATTTTCGGAGCCTGATTGCCGGCACGGATTTCCTGATAGCTCATTCCTGACCATTCATAGCCGATATTTTCGGGAAGCGTTTCCTTGCATAATTTTTCCATTTCCTTAATGGCCTGGCCGGAACTGAAACCGGGTTTTGAAATTCCCGAAATGGTCGTTGACGGATACATATTATAATGCGTTACAATCTGCGGGCCGACAATATCCCTGACAGAAAGCAAAGTTCGAAGGGGAATCATCTGTCCCTGATTATTTCGCACCTCAAGCTGACCGATATTGTCGGCGATGGCGCGGAAATTTTTGTCTGCCTGTGCGATAACCTTGAAAGTTCTGCCGAAAAGAGTGAAGTCATTGACATAAGAACTGCCCAAATAGGTTTGGAGGGTATCAAAAATCATATCCAATGGAACGCCAAGAGTTTTTGCCTTGACGCGGTCAACATCTACATAGACTTGAGGAATATTGGCGCGGAAAGTGCTGTTGAGCCTGGTAACTGCCGGACTGGCACTGGCGCGAAAGACGAGATTGTTGGCCGCAGTCTCAAGGCCGGCCAAACCGATGCCGCCTCTGTCCTGAAGCTTCAGTTCAAACCCGCCGGTGTTACCCATTCCGTGAACGGCAGGAGGCGCAAAGGCCAGGCAAAAAGCGTCGGTTATACCGAAGAGCCTCATTTGCAGGCCCCGCACGATATTGGAAACATGCAGCGACGGATTTTTTCTCTCCGACCACGGCGTAAGTCTTACGAAACTGACCGCACCATTTGGTATCGCGGCGCCATCGAGCATTGAATATCCGCCGACTACGGCATAATCCCTAATACCCGGCGTACTGGCAAGAATACTTTCTATCTTATTCGTAACCTGACGGGTTCTGTCGATTGTGGCTCCATCCGGCAGGAGAGCGTTGACGAAAAACCCTCCCTCATCCTCGTCGGGAATAAAAGCTGTAGGCAGAGATTTGAGACCCAGCAGAGATATGCCGGTCATCAGCGCAAATAAAATCATTACAAGTACACTTTTCCTCATAATGGAACGCACCATTCCAACATATCGGTTTGTTGACCTTTTCATAAACCTGTCAAAAATGGCGGTGAAACTGTTTTGGTCATTGCTGCGAGGACGAAGCAGCATAGCACATAGGGCCGGACTCATCGTCAAGGCATTAAGACTTGAGAAAACGACCGCGACGGAAATTGTAACGCCAAACTGCTGATAGAGCCTTCCGGTAATACCGCCCATTACCACGGTAGGAACAAAAACCGCCAGCAGCACAAGAGTGGTGGCAATAATCGGGCCGGTAATCTGCTGTATCGCTTTGAGAGCGGCTTCTTTGGACGGGAGTTTTTCTTCCTCAATGATTCGGCTGACATTTTCGACGACAACAATCGCATCATCGACAACAATACCGATAACCAATACGAGACCGAACATAGTCAGGGTATTAATCGACATACCCAGAGCAAAGAGCACCGCAAATGTACCAATCAATGATACTGGAATCGTAATCGAGGGAATCAATGTGGCACGCCAGTCTTCGAGGAAAATATAAACTGTAAAAATTACCAGACATACCGCAATTCCGAGTGTTATGAGAACTTCTTTGATGGATTCCTGAATAAATAATGTCGGGTTGTACGGAATAAAATATTTCATTCCCGGCGGAAAGGTTTTCGATAATTCATCGAGAGCTTTTTGTGCGCCTTCGGCAACGGCAAGGGCATTGGTGCCGGGAGTTTGAAATATTGCCATCGCCACGGCCGGTTTGCCGTTGAGCCTGACATATTGAGAGTAACCTGCCGAGCCTAATTCGACTCTGGCAACATCTTTGAGGCGGAGAATCCGGCCATCGGGAGCGGCTTTAAGTATGATATTTTCAAATTCCTGCTGACTGCTCAGCCTGCCCTGCATTTTGACGGTGTATTGAAACTGCTGGTTTTTCGGACTCGGCGCTGCGCCAACCTGTCCGGCGGCAACCTGAACATTTTGTTCGCGAACAGCGGCAAGCACATCGTTCGTCGTAAGATTGCGAGCCTTGATTTTGTCCGGGTCGAGCCATAGCCGCATAGAAAAATCTTTGGAGCCGAAAACCATAATGCTGCCGACGCCGGGGACGCGAGAGAGGACATCTTTGATTCGCAGATTAATGAAATTGCTCATATAAATTTCATCGTATCGCCCGTCCGGAGAATTGAGAGCGGCCACCATCGTAATGTTGGAAGATTGCTTCTGCACGGTAACGCCCTGCCGTTTGACTTCTTCGGGCAGTTTGGCTTCCACCATCGCGACGCGATTCTGCACGAGCACCGCAGCCATATCGACATCAGTTCCAACCTCAAAAGTTACCGTAATCTGCATAGAACCGTCGTTGGAACTGCTGGACGACATATACAGCATATGGTCAAGACCGTTTATAGCCTCTTCAATAATCGTAGCGACCGTCTCGGCCATAACTTCAGAATTTGCGCCCGGATAGGCCG
>JAQTQF010000082.1 GCA_028712345.1 Phycisphaerae bacterium
CGAATAGAGCCGGAATCGGACAACAGCAGCGAAGAGGAAAGTCTGCTCGGCGCCGGCAGAAGCAAAGCCGCGGCCGAACTGGTGCAAATTGTACAGACCCAGGCAGACAAGATGGGGCTGGGAGTAAAAATAATCTTTATGGGTTTGCAGGGTTTCCATCCGCCTCCGGCCGTTGCCGAGGATTTTCAGGCGGTCGTAGGCGCAGTTCAAAAGAGACAGGCGGCAGTACTCGAGGCGATTGCCGAAAGGGATAGGGTTTTTACGATAAATGTCGGCTCGGTCCAAAAGGCAGAGGATTTGTATGACTTGGCCGAAAAATATATGCAGGCTGAGGCTGGCAGCGACAAAAAGCAGACCGACAAAATAAAACTCGAACTGGATGATGCGTTTTCTCAGGCCAGCGGCGAATTGTTTGCAAAGCTTCGCGCCGCTCGGAGCTATTCTTACGAAAGGGCAACGCTGGCCGAAGCTACCGGCAAAAGGTTTGCCAGCCAGCTTAAGGCTTATAATGCCTCAGAAAAGATTTACAGGCATGAATTAGTAATGAGTATGCTCGAAGATTCTCTCGAGAAGATCAGGAAATACATTGTTGTTCCGCAGGGCGACAGTCAGGTGACAATTATCGACCTTCAGGAAAAACTTGTACCAAGTCTATACGACATTGAATCGACAAAATAGTTTTTAGTTGAATTTAAGGGTAAGGCAAAATGAAAAATATAGCGGTTGTAGTTCTTGTTATTTTGATAGTCGGCATAATGCTGCTTTATCTGGTTTCGTTTCAGGTTCGCCAGACTGAGTCGGCTCTTGTACTGACATTTGGCGAGCCGAAACGGCAGATTACGGAACCCGGCTGGAATTGGAAATGGCCGGCACCGATACAAACTCTGGTTAAATACGATTCAAGGCCGATGCTTTTCGAAGGAGTTGAGGAAGAGACCACGACAAAGGGCAGTGAACCGATTATCGTACAGAGTTATGTTGTTTGGCGCATTGCCGAGCCGATAAAGTTTCGCCAGTCGGTAAGAGATGTTCCCGGCATCGAAAAAGTTCTCAGAAGCAGGCTTCGTGACGCTCAGAACAAAGTGGTTGGAAAACATTATTTCAGCGAGTTTGTCAATACCGACCGCTCGCAGATTAAGTTCAGCGAGATTGAAAGCGAAATGGCTGCGGTTCTTGCCGAGCCGGTTAAAGACTCTTACGGCGTTAAGATTGAAACAGTTGGTCTGAAGATGCTCAAGGTCAGCGAAAAGGTTACAGAAGATGTTTTCGCCCGAATGAGGGCCGACAGAAAACGCAAAACCGAAGCGACTCTTGCTCAGGGTAATGCCGAGGCGACACGGATTAAGAGTGATGCCGACTCCAAGGTTACCGAGCTTCTTGCTGCTGCCGAAGCCAGGGCCAAGGCGATACGAGGCTCCGGCGATGCCGAGGCTGCCCAGTATTACAAGATGCTCGAGGCAGACCCGGAATTCGCAATGTTCCTTCGCGAAATTGAGACTTTGAAAAAGACACTCAAAGAGCGGACAACGGTAGTTTTGCCCGCCGATGCCGAGCCGTTTAAACTTCTCAAAGGAATGCCCCAGATAGAGCCGCGAATGCCTGTAAAATGAGCGGTAAATAAAAGCCGAGTCCGCCTCTGGCGGATAAGCGGCCGGAATAGAATGAATTAGTCAGAATTTGGAATAATTATGAGCCATAATCATAAACATAACGATAGCTGTGGACATCATAACATTGAGCCGGATGCTGAGATACAGGCCTCCGAACTTGACGCAGGCGGCAAAAGTCTTGCAGATGCTCTGCGAATCAGCTTTGCCGTCTTGAAAATCGTAATGGTGGTACTTATCGTGCTGTTTTTCAGTTCGGGCGTTTTTACCGTCGGGCCCGATGAAAGGGCGATGGTTTTAAGGTTCGGCAAAATCCGCGGCGATACAACGGCTAAAAGGATACTCAATTCGGGTCTGCACTGGGCAATACCTTATCCGATAGAGGATGTGATAAAATTTCCGGGCAAAAATACCATAGAGCGAGTAAGCGTCGATACATTCTGGTACGATGAAACTAATAAGTATGCCAGGGGTGGGCTTAATCCCGTTACAGACGGCTATTGCATAACCCGCAACGATACAGTAGCGGATTTAAAAGCCGGAGATGATTATAACATAGTGCATTCGAAGTGGCTTTTGACTTACAGGATTGCCGATTGCGAACTGTTTTTCAAAAATATAAAAGTCAAACCCGCACCGGCCGGTCAGAATTATATAGATGTTCTTGCCGAAAGCGTCGATCCGCTGCTCAAGGCTATGGCCTGCGATTCGATTGTCGCTGCGATGGTGAATTTCAGTATCGATGAAGCGATAAAAAGCGACGCCCAGATAAGCGCAGAGGTACAAAGGCTGTTGCAGAAAAAACTCGACAGTATCGAAAGCGGCATAGACATAGATTCAATGCAGATTACACAAATCACCTGGCCGAGGCAGGTTGACGATGCTTTTGTCGGGTCAATCAAGGCCAGCAATGAAGCCGATAAGACAATCCGCCAGGCGAAAGGATATGCTCAAAGCAAGATTAACGAAGCAGGCGGAATAGATATAATCAATGTTTTTTCAGACCCGAATACGACGGAAAAGCAGCTTGAAGATTATCTGGCCAACGCTTCCGGGCAGGTTCGTCAGACGATAGCTGAGGCAAGAGCATATCGTACAAAAGTAGTGGAGTCGGCAAAAGCCAATGCCGATTACCTTGCCAAACTTCTGCCTGAATACCGCAAAAGGCCGAAACTCGTTCTGGCCAGAATTTATCAGGACGCAATTGAGGAAGTTCTCAGCAATACTCAGGAGACAATTATAGCCCAGCCCAGTTCTGGTATAAAAAACACGGAATTTAGACTTATGGTCAACAGAGACCCGAAGATTGAAAAAGAAAAGGGAAAAACTCAAAACTAAAAGGCTCAGACACTAAATATGGCACATAACACACTGCAATTACTGGCTCATGAGGTTGATGCTGAACATACGCATCGAAAACAGGTAACGGTTAGTCTTGCGCTGCTCGGCACGCTTCTTGGCGGGACACTTCTTATAAACAGTATGATTACCCCGATTTTCTACGGCAGTGATTCAGATGTCAAATCGTTGCTGGCTATGCTTGCGGCAATTTTGCTCGGCCTGCCCGTTGTTATACATTCAATCAAGTCCATAATTGGCGGTCATATGCATATGGACGAACTGGTAGCCCTTGCGATAATTGCGGCCTTTGCTACCGGCGATTATGTCGCGGCCAGCGTTGTAGCGTTTTTCCTTCTGCTCAGCGAGCTTGTCGAAACCAGAACGGCTTTAGGGGCAAGAGCGGCGATTGAGTCGCTGATAAAACTTACGCCGACAAGAGCGTGGCTTATTGAGGCTGACGGCAGCGAAAAGGAAGTTAATTCAGCCCGATTAAAAAAAGGCGACATTATCCGCGTCAGGCCCGGCGATAATATAGCCGCTGACGGTGATGTAGTTAAAGGGTTGAGCTCCGTAAACGAAGCTACGATTACAGGCGAATCACTGCCTGCTGATAAATTGGCCGGTATGCAGGTTTTCGCAGGTACAAGCAATCTTACCGGTGTTCTCGATATTAAGGTTACAAGAGTCGGCCAGGACACCACGCTCGGTAAAGTGCAGTCGCTCATCCTTCAGGCCGAGCATACCAAAATCCCGATAATGAGGATTATCGATAAATATGTTAAATGGTATATACCAACGATATTAATGATAGCGGCAATAATATGGTTCTTCACCCGTGATGTAAACCGTGCGATAGGCGCGATTGTCGTTTCCTGTCCATGTGCGTTGATATTAGCAACGCCGACAGCGATGGTCGCCGCATTGTCCGCTTCGGCAAGGCTCGGTATTCTTATAAAGAAAGTTGCCGACCTTGAACTTGCCGGCAGAATTACCGCAATGGTTTTTGATAAGACCGGAACACTGACTACCGGCCAGCTTTATGTAACAAAACTTACTCCTGCAAACGGCATTGAGCCGGCAGAGCTTTTAAAGGCCGCCGCCTCTGCTGAGCAGATGAGCAAGCATCCGGCGGCAAGAGCATTGCAACTAGTCGCAAGAGAAGCGAACTTGCAGCTTTTGACAGCGGAAGATTTTGCCGAGACGCCGGGCAAGGGCGTAACGGCTTCAGTTGGCGGAGCTAAAGTTTTTGTAGGCAGAGATACTTTTCTTGCCGAACAGGGAATTGATACTTCAAATGTATCCGATCCAGCACTGCACGAAGAGCAGGGCTTCAGTACTTTATATGTTGCCTCCGGCTCCAAATGTATAGGCTGGATAGGCCTGCAGGACAAGACTCGAACCGAGGCCAGATACGCAGTCGACCAGCTCAAGGGAACAGGAATAAAACGGGTAACAATGCTTACCGGCGACAGGGAAGAAGTTGCCAAACGGGTTGCCGCAGAATTAGGCTGTACCGATGTAAAGGCAAAATGCCTGCCGCACGATAAACTTGCGATAGTGGAGCAGATGAAAACCGCAGGCCATATCGTAGCGGTAGTTGGCGACGGCATTAACGATGCTCCTGCTTTGGCCAGCGGCGATTTGGGAATAGCAATGGGAGCGGCCGGAAGCGATGTTGCGATTAACTCGGCATCTATTGCTCTTATGAGCAATGATTTAAAGAGACTGCCGTTTTTGGTTCATCTGTCGAGAAAAACAAGAACGGTCATTAATCAGAATCTTCTTTTCGGTATTCTTTTTATTATTCTCGGTGTCTCGGCCTCGGCGGTGGGCTGGCTGCCGCTGATTTACGCTGCCGTGCTGCATTTTTCAGGTTCGCTTGTCGTTGTTTTCAACAGTGCCAGGCTGGTGCGATTTGGCGAAGAACTTGAGCCGCATCGTCCCGCTACCCCCATAAATCCGTAACCTTAGTATTTTGTTGTCATCATGGATTTTTACCGATGAAGTTTTGAGAGGTTTTCGTGGCTGATGTGAGAAGTCAATTTGCGATTGAGACATTTGGTTTAACAAAGGTTTTTGCCGATTGGTGGGGCCGCAGCAGGGTCGTTGCGGTCGAGAATTTAGACCTTAAAGTCAGAACCAATGAGGTCTTCGGCCTGCTCGGACCAAACGGCTCGGGCAAAACAACCATTCTGAAAATGCTTCTTGGGCTGCTTTATCCTACAAAGGGAAAGGCTCTTGTGCTTGGCGGACTTTGCAGTAACCCGAAGATAAGCGCAAAGGTCGGATTCCTGCCCGAAGAATCATATTTGTATCCGTATCTTAATGCCCGTGAAATCTTAGATTTTTACGGCAGACTTTTTGGCTTGAATTCAAAACTGCGCAAATCGAGGATAGACACTCTTCTCGATATGGTCGGGCTTTCCGGAATGGCCAACAGGCCGGTCGGTACTTTTTCAAAAGGTATGGCCCGCAGGATCGGTCTTGCCCAGGCACTTATAAATGACCCCGAACTTCTGATACTCGACGAGCCGACCAGCGGCCTTGACCCCATCGGCACGAAACAGATTAAGGATTTAATAGTAGAGCTTGCAAAACGCGGCAAAACAGTGCTTCTGTGCAGCCATCTGCTTGCCGATGCCGAGGAAGTCTGCGATAGAATGGCGATTATGTACGGTGGGCATATACAGCGGCAGGGCAGTGTCAATGAACTTCTCAAACAGGCCGATAAAAGGCAGATAACCACCGGCCTGATAAGTGATGATGCTATTAGCAGGATTGAGAGTATTATAGCCGAGCAGGGGAGCGATTTTGAATTGACCGAACCGATGCAGCGACTCGAATCTTTGTTTATAGATATAGTAAGACAGGCTCAGAGAGAAAGAAGGCCGACCAGCGGGGCGGTAAATCATCTCGAAGCCACCCAGGAAGATACCTCCGCTGCGATGGCTGATGTTCTTGACAAACTTGTCGCCGCTAAGGTTGAAACGGAGAAACCAGCAGAGGCAAAAAGGCCGGTCGAAACGATAGTTATTGAACCGGATAAGAATATTCTGAATAAACTTACAGAAGAAAACTCCGAAGATTTAACGACATCGGTGCCGAAGGCAGAGCAGCCTGAACCTCTTGAGCAGAGACAGGATAGTATCAAAAAAGATATTCTTGACGAGCTTCTTGGCAAATCAGAAGGCACAGAGGACAGTAGCAATGGGTAGAATCTGGGCTGTAGCCAGAAACACATTTGTCTCTTCAATGAGAATGAAGATGGCAATAGTGTTTATGATGCTGCTGATAATACTGTTGCCTGTATTGAGCCTGACTGCCACCGGTGACGGAACGACGATGGGGCGGATTCAGAGTTTTATAAGCTACGGTATGGGGCTTACGGCGTTTCTTCTTTCATTCCTTACGATTATTGTTTCCTGTCATACCCTCAGCAGTGATATTAAACATAAACAAATTTTTATGGTTGTTACCAAGCCTATCAAGCGTTTTGAACTTGTTGTAGGCAAGATATTGGGCGTAGTTCTGCTCGATGTACTGTTGCTGGCCGTGTTCTCGTCGATAATTTACGGACTGACCATCCAGATGCCTCGTTTTGCAAAAACAAGCGAGGATGAACTCGGCCGGCTGAAGAATGAGTTTTTTACGGCCAGGGCATCCTTGAAGCGAACCTTTGACGACCAGGCGATAGAAGCACGGGCAGTCAGTACTTATAACGAACTCAAACGCACCGGCCAGCTCAACGAGTCTCGCAGCAGGGAAAGCGTTCTTACAGAGCTTCGCGATGCGGAAAAGTTTAATATGTACTCTGCTGCTCCCGGCGGGACGGTCTTGTGGGAGTTTGAAAATGTCAGACCATTTGACGCAAATGAAACTGTCTTTATACGGTTTAAATTCAACGCTTCCCAGACGCCTGTCGATAAATTTATTTACGGCGTTTGGTATGTTGGTGATTATAGACAGGTACAACACGGTTCTGTGAATATGAAAACACCGATTTATTCGGTGCCGCGGAAAGATATTGTTGATTCATCGCACGAATTCGAGGTTCCTGCCGAGGTGGTTGCCGCCGATGGTTATCTTGCCGTGGGTTTTTATAACAACCCTGTCAACGGCACAACGGTAATTTTTCCTCTCGAAGACGGTTTTGAAGTACTTTATAAGGCAGGAAGTTTCGGAAAAAATTTTGTATCTGCGATGCTGATTATATTTATCAGGCTTGTATTTCTGGCTTGTTTAGGAGTTTCTTTATCAACCTGGCTCAGTTTTCCGGTGGCGATTCTCTGCTGCTTTACGATATTTTTTATGGGTGTTATCAACGGTTTTGTGGTTCAGTCTTTTGGTTATCTTGGTCAGAGTATAGCGATATTTTATCAATTCACGGTAAAGCCGTTAATATGGCTTTTGCCGAAGTTCGATGAAAACCAGAGTATCGGTAGCTATATTATTGATGCTCGGCTGATAGGATATGGTTTTCTATCTGTTTCCATTGGTGTTCTTCTAATAAAATCGCTGTTTTTACTTTTGGTTGGATTTTTTGTTTTTGCCAGGCGAGAAATAGCGAAAATAATCGTTTGATATAATCTTGTCTGTTCGATATGCAGTTAAAAACTTTTATAATTTGTTTTCTTTGTCTG
>JAQTQF010000083.1 GCA_028712345.1 Phycisphaerae bacterium
TACATTTTGGGTTAATTTATTCAGACATTTGTCGAACCAGTCGTTGTTGTTATAAATTTTGTGTGCGGGAAAAACATTATCCGCGTTTTGGATAAGCGGGCCTTCTTCAACCGCTGCGCTTCTTATTCCAACCTGAACGACGGGGGCAACCTCTCTTGCACGAGCCATAACGCAGGCGTGATTGTATTTCGAGCCGTGATACTCATCGCGCAAATCAGCGTGGGCATCAAACTGAATAATTGATACATTATCGAACGATTGGGCGTAAGCATCTATCGCTCCTGCGCTTACGGAATGTTCGCCGCCGATGGTAACGACATATTTTTTGTTTTTGATGTGCTTCAGAACTTCGGCCTTAAGTTCTTCGGTCATTTTTTCAGGCGATTTTTTTTCCTTTATCGGCTCAGCCGTAAAGATGCCCCGTTTGTAAACCTCCGAATCTGTTTCAATATCGTAGGTTTCCATATTTGCCGAGGCTTCGATCAGGGCGGCAGGACCTTTATCTGCGCCTTTTATCCAGGTGCTTGTTGCGTCAAAAGGAGCGGGAAGAATGACAATTTTAGACTTGTCATAATCGCAGTATTCCCGTGGTAAATCACCAAAATTTGTTTTGTATTTCATAAATCAATCGAACAGGAACATTGCTATCGCGACGGTGGTTGTCCAGAGACCCTCCTGGCCTCTTGCGGCCTGGGTAACATTTGATGTTCTGATGATAAGGCCGCTGGATTTATAAACCTGTTCCCTTTCGCTCCATGCCGTGTTGGGGTCAACTTCAAGACCGAGAGTCGTGCCGAGCATTTCAGCGGCAAGGTCTTCGGACATATCGCCTGCCTGCTGCTGGTTCATACCGTGGTCATGCACTTCGCTGAGATATCCCCAATTGTTCTTGTCCTTCGGAACTGCCAGGCCGATAGAGGTAGCCAGCAGTCTTCCGTGTTCGTTTGTGTCGCACCGAGCCATTACACAAAATGTTATGGAACCGGGGACGAGAGCTTTGAGGCCGTTTTCTTTGCTAATGATTTTGCATTTAGGCGGCAAAATAGAGGAAACCTGCACGAGGTTCTGATTGGCGACGCCTGCATGCCGGAGCGCCTCTTCGAAGGACTTAAGCTGGTATCG
The DNA here is from genome assembly GCA_028712345.1 of Phycisphaerae bacterium. Classification (GTDB taxonomy): domain Bacteria; phylum Planctomycetota; class Phycisphaerae; order Sedimentisphaerales; family UBA12454; genus GWC2-45-44. The sequence goes on from JAQTQF010000083.1 coordinate 1,123, forward strand.
GTGTCTTCCCACGCCTTTAGTGAAGAACACTCTCGACGGCACAAGATTCCCTGGAAAATTACGCATTTTTAGTTTTTTCCTTTCAAACCAATTTTAACAAGCATTATTACTTTAGCAACTATCTTAAAACTGTCACCCTGAGTCTGCCGAAGGCGGACGAAAGGTCTGGGCAGAAAAAGGACAAGATTCTTCTCTGCGCTCAGAATGACAATTTGCGTTCAGATATAGTTTCTTAGCTATTCGACGATTATATAATAGAAAAATTAAAAATAAAAAATTAAAAATAAAAAATAAAAAATATTATAGTAGTCTCCAATCTTCACTGAATATCTTCAGCTACTGCTCATTAACCCGCCTTCGCCTGAGGCTTCGGACGGGCAGGCATTCGCGGCTCTGTTGGTATCGCTGTGGCCGGCAAGTGTTAGTACTGGCGGCTTTGTATGTTCTGTAAAATTCATCAAAAACTGCCAAAAAGGCAGGTCGTCAGCCACAAGGTGTATCTGTAAGTTATTTTTTTAAAACGAGTTAAGGCTTTTGTGTTCAACTGGCACAACCTTTGCATTTAACACTTATATAAGTGATTGAAAAAATTCGTCCAAAAGGAGAAAAGACAATGGGAAAAATCATAGGAATAGATTTGGGTACGACAAACTCGGTTGTTGCCGTGATGGAAGGCTCGGCAACAAAGGTTCTTGTCAACTCCTCCGGCAGCCGATTAACGCCCTCGGTCGTAGGTTTTACGGATAAGGGTGAGAGGCTTGTCGGTCAGATTGCACGGCATCAGCAGGTAACAAACCCTGAAAATACCGTTTTTTCCATCAAGCGATTTATGGGCCGAAGGCACAATGAGGTGGCAAGCGAGGAAAAAATGGTACCTTATAAAATCGTCGGCGGCGCCAATGAGCTGGTAAAAGTTAATATCAGAGGCAAGGAATATACGCCTCCTGAGGTTTCGGCAATGGTCCTGCAGGATTTGAAAAAGACCGCTGAAGATTATTTAGGCGAGAAGGTTGAGCAGGCGGTTATTACCGTCCCGGCATATTTCAACGACGCTCAGCGGCAGGCGACCAAAGACGCGGGGACAATTGCCGGGCTAAAAGTGGAAAGAATTATCAACGAACCGACCGCTGCTGCGCTTGCTTATGGATTAGAAAAGAAGAAAAACGAAAAAGTGGCTGTCTTTGATTTCGGCGGTGGAACATTTGATGTATCTATTCTCGATATCGGTGATAATGTTTTTGAGGTTCTCAGTACCAATGGCGATACTCATCTCGGCGGCGACGATCTTGATGAGTTGTTAATAAACTATCTTGCCGACGAATTTAAGAAGACAGAAGGCATCGACCTTCGCAAAGACCCGATGGCTCATCAGCGGCTGAAAGAAGCTGCTGAAAAGGCAAAATGTGAATTGTCAGGCCAGGTTGAATCGACGGTAAATCTGCCTTTTATCACGGCTGACGCTTCGGGGCCGAAACACTTGCAGATAGTAATTACCCGCAGCAAGTTCGAGGCCTTGGCAGAGCCTGTATTCGAGAGACTTAAAAAGCCGTGCGTTCAGGCGATAAGCGACGCCAAACTGAACCATTCAGAGATAGCAGAGGTTCTTCTTGTCGGCGGCTCGACTCGAATCCCGAAAGTTCAGCAGATAGTCAAAGAGCTCTTTAAGAAAGAGCCGAATAAGAGTCTTAATCCTGATGAAGTCGTTGCAATCGGCGCGGGAATTCAGGGCGCGGTTCTTGCAGGCGATGCTGGAGTTAAAGATATTCTGCTTCTTGATGTTACACCGCTGTCTTTAGGTGTTGAGACCCTCGGCGGAGTTATGACAAAACTGATTGAACGAAATACGACAATACCAACAAGCAAAAAAGAGGTTTTCTCGACGGCTGCGGATAATCAGACCAGCGTCGATATTCATGTTTTGCAGGGCGAAAGAGAATTCGCACGGGACAACAGGACACTGGGCAGATTTCAGCTTTCAGACCTTCCGCCCGCTCCGCGCGGGCTTCCTCAGATAGAGGTCGCTTTTGACATTGACGCCAACGGCATATTAAATGTTTCGGCCAAAGATATGGGGACGGGCAAGCAGCAGTCAATACAGATTAAGTCCAGCTCCGGCCTAAGCGATGCTGAAGTCGAAAAAATGAAAAAGGATGCCGAGTCTCACGCTGATGAAGATAAGAAGCGAAGGGAAGTCGTTGACCTGAAAAATCAGGCCGACCAGTTGGTTTACTCGACGGAAAAAACTCTCAAAGAGCACGGCGATAAAGTCTCCGGCGATACGAGAGGCAACATCGAGTCGGCGATGAACAATCTTAAAGAAGTCGCAAAGGGCGAAGACGGCGATGCGATAAAGAAGGCTATGGAAAATCTCAGCACGGCCGCTCAGGAGCTCGGCAAGATTCTTTATGAAGAAGCCGCTAAAAAACAGGCTGCAAGCGGCGGGGCAGGGACAGACGGCAAGGCCCCGGAGCAAAAAGGTGATGAAGGTAATGTGCACCGCAAGGGCGGCGACGATGTAATTGACGCTGAATTTGAAGCAAAAGATAAATAATACCAAATAGGAAGATATGTTTTTGACTTTCGGCCGGGCGGCAAAACCGTTCGGCCGATTTTATTTTCCGATACAGAAACGGGAGAAGATATTGTCGAGTATTGCTTCGTCGATGTGCTGCGATTGGAAACCGGCAAGTTCCTGCAAAGCATCGCGTAAAAACATCGCTGTGATTTCTTCATTGTTATTTTTCAGTTCGCTCCGGGCATTTTCAATATTTTTTATCGCATCGGAAACGGCCTGGATATGCCTTGCGGCCAGAGCCGTTTTGTCGGCCGCTTCGGCTGCCCCCTCGCTATGAGAAATAATTTTGTCACGGATAGTATCTTTTAATTTTTCAAGGCCGATGGATTTGTTTGCGCTAACGGCAGAAAAATAACTGCCAAAAGTTTTTTTCAATTCCTTCAGTTTTTCCTCTGTTCGGCTATCGGTTAATAAATCGCATTTTGTCGCAAGAAACACGGCAGGGTCTTTGCCAAGGCAATTTAAAATTTCAAGGTCATCGGAATAATCCTGTTTTGTTATATCGGCGCAGAAGATTATTATCATCGCGTCGTTGACCGCTTTTATGGCTGCCGTATTGGCAAGGGTCTGGATTATATCTACCGGCTCGCTTACAAGTCCTGCGCAATCGAACAGGATACAATCACAGTTTTTTAATCTTAGCCAGTGCTGCAAACAATCGCGTGTTGTGCCGGGCTGAGCCGAAACGATACTTCGAGCCGAGCCGATAAGCGAATTTACCAAACAGCTTTTCCCGGCGTTGGGAGAGCCTGTAACTACTGCCGAGGGGGCGCCTGCAATCTGTTCAAATGTAATCGAACCGGCAAGGAGTTCATCGAGGCTATGTTTTATTTTTTCCGCTTTTTCGATTGCAGTTTTTTTTGTGATAAGCTCGATATCTTCGTCGGCAAAATCGAGTCCGGCTTCTGTCAGGCTTAGAAGTTCGAGAATATTATTTCTGATTTCACCGATTTCTTGTTCGAGCGAACCGCTAAAAAGTTTTTGGGCTGCGCAAAGCTGATACTGATTCGAACTTGAAACTATCTGCGAAACAGCCTCGGCCTGCGAGATATCCATTTTTGCGTTCAGATATGCCCTGTATGTAAATTCGCCCGCCTGTGCGATTCTGCCTCCTGCATCGAGAACTTTACAGAGCAGTATCTCGATAATTTCATCGCAGGCAAAAAGATGAATCTCAACGAGGTCCTCGCCAGTATAGGAATTGGGACAAACAAATACATAAAGCGAAGCTTGGACAGAAAAATCGGCTGAAATTTTCATCGCAGCGGGAATTGTTTTTCTTTCCCGCAGCGGCGGTGTTTTCTCGATAAGATTTTGCAGAATCTCGAAAGTTTTGTCGCCACTGATGCGAACGATTTTTTTGACAGCCGGGGTTTGTCCGCCTGATACCGCGATTATTGTGTCGTTTATGTTGTACATTCAAATTCATCATCGCCGTGCCGGCGACGGCTAAACTTTATATTATATCAACTGAATTTAATCGGCGGCTTCGGTTTTTTCTTTTTTAATTTGCCGCCCAGCTTGCTTGTAGTCGGCACAAGTACAGCTTGTTCAGCCTCTTCCTTTTCCCTGATGTGTTTTCTGATAATATACTGTTCAGCCACGCCTGCGGTTGTGCTTGCCATAATATAAAGGTTCAATCCCGAAGGCGCCCTGTAAAGGAACAGGAGCATCATAGCGGGCATCATCCAGAGCATCATTTTCTGCTGCTGAGCGGCCTGGGGATTGCTCGAAGGCGCCGATGACGAAGGCATCATTTTCTGCTGAGCGAACATTGCGACGCCCAGCAATATCGGCAGCAGATTAAAACTTGACCCGATGAATGCGCCTATAAACGGTATTTTTTCAACGGCTTGGGGAAAATAGAACAGCGCATCGGAGCTGGAAAGGTCGGTTATCCAGAAGGGCAGAAACGGTGCGCCTCTGAATTCTATGCCTGCGTATATCGCACTGTAAAGCGCAATCCAAATCGGCATTTGCAGCAGCATCGGCAGACAGCCGAGTACCGGCGCTACGCCTTGTTCCTTATAAAGCGACCCAAGCTGTTTTTGCATTTCCGCTTTATTATTGGCGTATTTCTTTTTTATCTCTTCGGCTTTTGGTCCGAGTTTACTCATCTTCATCATAGAGACCTGACTCTTCTTCGTAATCGGATGCAGCAAAACTCGAACAATGAAGACAAAAATGATAATTACCACGCCATAATTCGGTATAAAGTCATAAAGCCTGTTCATCGCGGTAAGGATGAAGAAGCTCAAGCCTCTGAATGTATCTCCCATACAGGCCTGAAAATCAATTACTTTTATAAAGCCCAGTTCATCGTAAAGCACGGTAGAATCAAACATATCTCTGTCTTTGGGACCGATGTAAACCTGGAAGCTGCAATTTTGCTCGGCGTCGGATGCAATAGTAAAGGTTTCGGTCTTAAGCGAAACAATTTCGTTTTCATCACCGCTGTCGGCTTTCGCGTCCGCATCGAAACATTTTACCGACTTTTCCGCTATCCATTGGGGCACCAAACTGTTACCGTCGAAAGGGACTGGTCTTGTGATTACGGCAAAATATTTATTTGTCGCTGCTACCCATAAAAATTTATACGCAGCGTTCTTGTGGAATAAGTCTGTTTTTGCGCCGGAATTTTTTGCAAGTTTGGTAAGGTTGAATTTTGCAACATCAACATCTCCGGTATCGGTTAGAAAGCCGGCAGCAACTCCTCTTGCGTCTCTTCGAGCGTCTTCTTTTGAAATTCCTGCTGCTGCTGTTGTTTCAAGGCCGGCTTTGACGGAGCTGCCGTCCAAATTACTGATAGTTACCAAACAGTCCAGCAGATAATCTTCGGGGCTTAAAGTGTATGTCTTTGTGAGCTTGATAAACTCTTTGCCATCCTTGAGAATAACGGCATAGAAACTTATTGTCTCGACTCTGTCTGCTGTTTTTGTTATGCCGGTGCTTTGCCAGTCGAGCCTGTCCAGCGGAAACGCTTTGCCCATCTCCGGCAGAAGCAATCTGGTACTTGCCATTGTGTTTGCGTTGCCGAAGGTTTTCAGCAGTTCGAGCGGCTGGGGATTTTCGCGGTCGCGATCGGCATAGTCTCTCATTCTTACCTTTGAAACGGCAGCACCTTTTGTCGTAAGCTCAAGTTCAAACTTGGAAGGATTATGGACAGGAGCAACAGAGCCGAGAGTAAATATTTTCGTCTCTGCGCTTGCGGCAGTAATTTCAACTCCTGTCGGCAGGGCGGACATTTGAGGCAGCGAATTGCTATCTGCTTTTACTCCGCTATAAATAAAAAATGAAATGAAAAGAAACAAAAATAAGATTTTTTTGATATTCATAATTATCCCAGGTTTTCTGTAAAATAAAATTGAACAGTTATGCCGAAGGCGTTCCTTGGTTCTGATATTTAATTTTTGCTTTTCTTTATCGTCCTTCGCTTAATCTGTCGGCCTCAAAATTGTCGAGTTCTTCAATATCATATATTTTCTGTTGTGTGGTTTTGTAATCGTATTCGAGTCTGACAAAATTTACATTATTTTGATCGATATAAACATAACTTGCCTTGTTGTCCTTGTCCCTCGGCTGGCCGACCGAGCCGACATTTATAATCGCTCTTTCCTCCGCTATTATTGGGTAAACATAATCAAGCTCATCGGGGGCGTAGAAATCCGGGTCGTCGAGGAAGATGCCCGGCAAATGAGTATGGCCGATAAAGCAGATGTGTTTTACTTTTTCAAACAGCGCGGTAATTTTCGCCGGGGTGGTATATACATCATCCGGAAATACATATTCATTAATCGGCCTTCGCGGGGATGCGTGGACGAAATCGAGAATGGCATTTGTGCCGTTGAGTTCGGCATTCAGGGTCCATCGCATCTGCTG
>JAQTQF010000084.1 GCA_028712345.1 Phycisphaerae bacterium
TTTACATTTTCACCTGCAAAATTCAGATAGAACTGAAGCCTGTGAAAAAAAGGAGAACCTTCAATTATATAGTCCGGCCCGTTATAATAATATCCGCAGGAGTCATATGGATTCTGTTTGAGAACAATCTCCATCACGCCGCCAAAACACGGATAATCTATCGGCATCAATCCATAAGAACTGGACGAACACTCCTCCAGATTCTTCAGTATTGCCATCATATACTCAGGAGTGTCATCCCCGCAGAAGCTGCAATCGAGTCCGCAGTCGCACAAAAGAGACTCGGCAAAACACAGACCACCCAAAAAAGTAAACAGAATAATTAATGTCAGCCCGCTGAATGAATATCGATTTGCTCCCATTTTCTCTTCTCCCTTCTTCATTCAAAAAACATATAGACAGAGCATCTCTATGCTGTGATTTTGTCCTTAATGAATCAGAATTTTTTTGACGCTGCGGCCGCCCTGCCACAATCATCCGTGAATTTCCCCATCCGTGAAACCTCGCCGGCAAATAAACCATTCGCCGGTTTTATCGGAATATTAAAACAAACTGAATCTACTTTGTCAAGCCTAAAACCAGTTTCGCGGTAAATATAAAAACAAAAAAAAGCCCTCGGAAAAACCGAGGGCCGAAATTTTGCAGTCTATTGACTATTGTCTATTGACTATTAACTACTATTTTATCTCCGCATGGTATTCCTGCAGGGATTTTATCTTTCCCTTGCCTTTCTGAACGGCCTCGATACCCTTTGCGCTTGCGACCGCCGCGGCAATAGTTGTTATATAAGGTATCTTGTATTTTATCGCTGCCTTTCTGATATATGAATCGTCAGTCTGGCTCATCTTACCGGCCGGGGTGTTAATCAGAAGCTGAATCTCGCCATTCTTGATTGCATCGAGAATATTCGGCCTGCCTTCCTGCATCTTGAAAATCGCCTCAGCCTTTATACCGTTATCGCTGAGAGCCTTGCAGGTGCCCGCCGTAGCCAAAATCTTGAAGCTAAGCTTTTCAAATCTCTTCGCAATCTCAACAGCAGCGGCTTTATCGGCATCGTTGACGGTAATCAGAACAGTTCCCTTGCTCGTCGGCAGAGTCTGTTTTGCCGCATCTTCGGCCTTATAAAACGCCAGGCCGAAAGAATCAGCCATACCGAGAACCTCGCCGGTCGAGCGCATCTCAGGCCCTAAAATCGGGTCAACCTCAGGGAACATATTAAACGGAAATACCGCTTCTTTGACGCCGAAGTGCGGAATATTTTTCGGCTTCAAATTTATATCTGAAAGTTTTTTGCCCATCATAAGCTCTGTCGCGATTCTTGCCATCGATATATTGCAGACCTTCGAAACGAGCGGCACTGTTCTCGATGCCCTCGGATTGGCCTCAAGAACATAAACCGTATCTTTAGCGATTGCATACTGCATATTCATCAAACCGACAACCTTCAGCTCAATTGCGATTTTGCGAGTATATTCATAAATAGTATCGAGATGTTTCTGCGGAACACTTATCGGCGGAATAACGCAGGCCGAGTCGCCCGAATGTACTCCCGCCAATTCGATATGCTCCATAACCGCGGGCACAAAGGCATCGCTGCCGTCGGCTATTGCGTCCGCCTCACACTCGATTGCGTTATCGAGGAATTTATCGATAAGTATCGGCCTTTCCGGCGTAACACCAACCGCAGCGTCAACATACTGCTTGAGCATCTCGATATCGTAAACGACTTCCATACCGCGGCCGCCAAGAACATAAGAAGGACGAACCATCAGCGGATAGCCGATTTTGTTTGCGATTTTTGAAGCCTGTTCAAATGTGCTTGCCATCCCTGACGAAGCCATCGGGATTCCAAGTTTCTGCATCTTGTCTCTGAACCTGTCGCGGTCTTCAGCAAGGTCGATTGCCTCTACGGAAGTGCCGAGAATTTTTACGCCCGCCTTTTCAAGTTCAGAGGCTATATTCAGCGGCGTCTGTCCGCCGAACTGGCATATAACACCCATCGGTTTTTCTTTTTCGTAAATGCTCAAAACATCTTCAACCGTCAAAGGCTCAAAGTACAATTTGTCGCTCGTATCGTAGTCGGTTGATACCGTCTCAGGATTGCAGTTTACCATTATTGTTTCATAGCCGAGGTCTTTGAGTGCAAAAGCAGCGTGAACACAGCAGTAGTCAAACTCAATGCCCTGACCGATTCTGTTGGGGCCGCCGCCGAGAATCATAATCTTCTTTTTGTTGCTGCTGGCCAAAGCTGTATCCGGCGAATTGTAGCTCGAATAATAATACGCCGCGTTTTCAACTCCGCTGACCGGCACCGCGTGCCAGCCCTCGACAACGCCAAGAGTAATCCTCTGTTTTCTAATCTGCTCTTCCTTTACTCCGAGAATCTGAGCAAGATATTTATCCGCAAAGCCGTCCTTCTTTGCCTGAGTCAGAAGTTTATCGGGCAGTTGTTTGCCTTTGTATTTGAGAATTTGCTCTTCAAGCTCGACTAATTCCTTCATTTGTTTCAGAAAGTAAGGCTTGATATAAGTCTTTTCGTAAAGCGCCTGAATATCAGCCCCTTTCCGCAGGGCTTCATACATTATAAATTGCCGTTCGCTCGTTGGTTCTCTGAGCATCTCCATTAGTTCACCGAGCGTCTTTTTATTAAAATCCTTCGCAAAGCCAAGCCCGTATCTGCCCGTTTCAAGCGAGCGAATAGCCTTATGCAGGGCCTCTTTGTAATTCTTGCCAATACTCATTACCTCGCCAACTGCCCGCATCTGCGTACCAAGCTTATCTTCAACACCCTTGAATTTCTCAAACGCCCATCGCGCGAATTTCACCACGACATAATCGCCGCTCGGCTTGTATTTTTCGAGAGTGCCCTCTTTCCAATACGGAATCTCATCGAGCGTAAGCCCGCCTGCGAGCATCGCCGAAACCAGCGCTATCGGGAATCCGGTGGCCTTTGAGGCAAGTGCGCTTGACCGGCTGGTTCGCGGGTTGATTTCGATAACTACCACCCTGCCGGTTTTCGGGTCGTGAGCAAACTGAACATTAGTTCCGCCGATAACCTGAATGGCTTCGACAATATCGTAAGAATATTTCTGCAGTTTTTTCTGAAGTTTTTCATCTATTGTCAGCATCGGAGCGGTGCAATATGAATCGCCGGTATGAACGCCCATCGCATCGACATTTTCGATAAAGCAAACGGTAATCATCTGGTTCTTCGCGTCGCGAACGACTTCCAGCTCCAGCTCTTCCCAGCCAAGCACTGATTCTTCAATGAGAATTTGTCCCACTAAACTTGCCGCGATACCTCGAGCGGCTATGACTCTCAGCTCTTCGACATTATAAACCAGACCGCCGCCGGTTCCGCCCATCGTATATGCAGGCCGGACTACGACCGGATAGCCCAGTTCGTCTGCGATTTTCTCGGCTTCTTCGACGGAATATGCCGGTGCGCTCTTGGGCATCTCGATGCCGAGCTTATTCATCGTGTTTTTGAATTCGATTCTGTCCTCGCCCCGCTCGATTGCATCGATATTTACGCCAATAACCTTAATGCCGTATTTTTCCAGAACCCCCGCCTTGCTTAGCTCCGAAACGAGATTAAGGGCGCTTTGGCCGCCGAGATTGGGAAGCAGACCGTCCGGCCGTTCCTTTTTTATGACTTCCGTCATTGATTCAAGCGTCAAAGGCTCGATATAGGTTATATCCGCCATACCGGGGTCGGTCATAATCGTTGCAGGATTGGAGTTGGCAAGCACGATTTTATAACCCAGTTTACGCAGAGCTTTGCAGGCTTGTGTGCCTGAATAGTCAAATTCGCAGGCCTGACCGATTACAATCGGCCCCGAGCCTATTATCATTACCTTTGTTACATCATCTCTTCTTGGCATTTTGACCTCCGTGAAACTATAGGGTAAATATGGAAAAAAGAACAAATTTGTAGGATTATAGAGAATTTTGCGGCTGGCGAAAGCAAAAAATAGAAAATTTTTAGGGGGGGGTCAAGGTCTTTTTTGTATTGCCTTTGATTCATATATAATTAGAATTCAGGGTTATGAAAATATGGAATGAATTCAAACAGTTCGCCGTCAAGGGCAATGCCGTCGATATGGCCGTCGCCGTCATTATTGGCACATCGTTTAATAAAATCGTAAATTCACTGGTCAACGATGTGATTATGCCGCCGATTGGGGTGCTTCTGGGCGGAGTGGATTTCAAAAATCTCGAATTTATCCTTAAGCCGGCATCTGCCGGCCCGGCTGGCGAAAGCATCCCTGCCGTTGCTCTCCGCTACGGCCAATTCATAAATACCATAATAGATTTCCTCATCGTCGCCTTTACTATGTTTATCGTAATTAAAATAATGAATAAGGTTCTCAAGGCTCGAGAAAATGCCTGAAAAAGGATTGGTCCATATTTACACAGGCGCCGGCAAAGGCAAGACCACCGCTTCGCTTGGACTGGCTCTCCGTGCCGCAGGATGGGGCAAAAAAGTTATAGTTTATCAGTTCCTCAAGCCCCCTGCTCTTAAACTCGGCGAACGAAAGGCCGTCGCCAAATCAAAACTGCCGATAAAAATAGTACCAGTTGAAATAAAATGGGATATGAAAAAATCCCTCAGCAATAAAAAAACTGTCGAAAATACCGCAAAGAAAATAGAACAGATTTGCGGCAAAATCGCCGAAGAAGCGAAACGTAAAAAATACGACATTATAATCCTCGACGAAATAGTCTTTTGCGTCTCAAAAAAACTCGCCTCCTCGGCTTGGATAAAAAATATAATCAAATCGAGAGAAAAAACCGTTGAAATTATCCTCACAGGCAGAGGCGCAACAAAGAAACTTATTAAACTTGCCGACCTTGTAACGGAAATGAAAGAAATAAAACACCCCTTTAAAAAAGGGACAAAGGCAAGAAAAGGAATTGAGTATTAAATAGAACACAGAACTCAGGACTCAGAAATTAGAATAAAAATTTCAATTGTATTAATTCGTGCTTGTCCGCCAAAGCCTTTTGCGACGGCGGATTCATTGGTGGCTAAAAACGGGTAAAATAAAATGAATATCGCGGTAATAATTTGTGCTGCCGGCAGCAGTAGAAGATTTGTAAAAAACCAGAAGCATAATCTCGAAACTGTAAAGAAAAAGCAATTCTCCGATGTGGCAGGTAGAGGCGCTTTTTTGCGAAGCATCGAATTTTTTGCCGGCAGGGACGATGTCAAACAGATAATAATGTCAATTCCCGCTGAAGACGAGGAAATGTTCAAAATCACGCACGGCGCAAACCTGAGTTTCCACTGTGTAAAACTCTGCATTGGCGGCGATGAAAGATTCGAGACGGTCGCAAAGGCTCTCGAACTTGTCAAAGACGATATCAACCTTGTCGCGATTCACGATGCCGTCCGATGCTGCCTGAAAGGGGAATGGGTAGACGAGGTTTTCAAAACCGCGGACAAAACCGGCGCTGCAATGCTCGCCTGCCCTGTGGTAGCAACTTTGAAAAAAGTCGAAAACGGCAAAATCGTCAAGACTGTTGACCGCACCAGCCTGTACGAGGCTCAAACTCCGCAGGTATTCAAAAAAGAGATGCTTAAAAAAGCCTATGCAAATCTTGAAAAACTTGATAAGTCAAAAATCAGCGACGATGCCCAGCTCGTCGAAGCCCTCGGTTATGAAGTCTCCATTGTCGAAACGGATTCCTCGAATATCAAAATAACCACAAAGTCTGATATTGCGATTGCCGAGGCAATTATCAAATCCCGCGCAAAAGATAAACCCAAAGGCTACACCGGCCCGTACGGCGATGCGCAATGGTAAAAAAAGAAGTAAGAAAACACTGCCGGCTAAATACCGTAGACAAAATACTAAATTAGTCGCACAAACCTTCAATCCGGCTGCCGGAATTAGTATTTTTGCCCAAAATATACTGCTTGACAACCATTCTTTAATTGATTTAATGTCATAAACGGACCCATTAGAAACCAGAATTCAAGGTTGAAAGGATTTAACGATGAAAAAGATAGCTATTTTGATCATCCTCGCCAGTTTACCAGCCATTGTATTGGGCGGCCACAAAAGGTTTTACACCGAAAAGCCGGGGCCGGATGTTTTCGAGGAAATGACCCCCTCGGCCGCTGCGGAAGTCGCCCTGGTTGAACAAGTCCTCGCAAAGCGGCTTGCCTATCGCAAGGAACTCGAAAAGCTCAAATCTTTTTATGAGCAAAGCGGCAACCAGCTCAAACTCGAATGGGTACAGAGGGAATTTAACTCGCTGGACTCGGCTCCAAGATACAAATACATTATAGAAGCCGAAGTCGCGGGAGAGAAACTTGTAGCCAAGGATTCCATTCCAAGAGCTACCGCTCTCTACAATGAGGGCTTCGAGCTTTACAACAAAGCTTTTCTTATTCCGATATTTACCAGCGGAAAAAAATTACGGCTTGCCCTGAATAAATTCAACGAACTGATAAAAGAGTACCCGGCCAGCGACAAGATAGACGATGCCGCCTATATGGCAGGCAAGATTCACGAACATTTCAAGGATTATTCCATTGCCGTGCTTTACTACAAGAGAGCTTTTCAGTGGAATCCGGATACTTCGTACCCGGCCCGCTACAAGGCCGCAAGGCTGCTCGACTATCAGTTATTTGAAAGAGACGAAGCACTGAAACTCTACAGGGAATCGCTTATAAAAGAAAAAGCCTATTATAATAACAGCGAAGAAATACAACTTAGAATAGAACAATTGACGGCTGATGCAGAAAAGGTAAAGATTGAATAGTCCTTTCCCGATGCAATGTTAAATGCCAGGCCTGTAAAATATAATACAGGCCTGTTTTTTTAATATGGATTATGTTTTTTTAGAAAAATATGCTAAAAGCAGTCGAACAAACAATTTTAAATTTTATCGGCCTTCACAGCCTTGTGCCCAAAGGATCGAGAATTCTTATAGCCGTCTCCGGCGGCGCCGATTCGGTCGGACTGGTTGAAATTCTTGCCAGTCTCAAATCATCAGGCAAAATCGACAGCGATTTCCATATCGTACATATAAATCACTTACTGCGAGGCAATGAAAGTTTTCAGGATGAACGCTATGTAACCGCCCTGGCACAAAAACATAATCTGCCAATAACGGTTGAACAAATCGATGTAAAAAAATATGCGGCAGAAAAAAAACTCTCGATTGAGACCGCTGCCAGACAGCTTCGGATTGGTGCACTTTGCAGAATAGCAAATCAAAACAACTGTTCGGCGATAGCTACAGCCCACCATAAAAACGACAACACCGAAACGGTCATTCATCGATTATCAAGAGGCACAGCATTTAAGGGGCTTTGCGGAATAAGACCAAAAAGCACTCTAAACGAAACTGTTTTTATCCGGCCGATGCTGTGCATTTGTCGAGACAAAATTGAAACTTATATTTCTTCGCAAAATATCAAATGGCAAACCGACCGCACAAATATCGACTGCCGTTTTACAAGAAATCGTATCAGGCACAAACTCCTGCCGTCTCTTCAAAAACAATCGCAC
>JAQTQF010000085.1 GCA_028712345.1 Phycisphaerae bacterium
GAATAGGGACTTCCGGTATTATTGCATTTTACCTGACGGTCCGAGTAGGGCATTAGTTTGCCCTGCGACGGAGTTGCGATACAGATAACGCATAAATAAGGGCGAGTAAGATTTTTCTCTTCTTTTGCAATGTTTTCGAGCCGCCGGATAACCCCGGGAACATCCTGTCCTCCTACGGTATCTTTTGATTTTTTTACGGACATATATAACCGTAAACCCGGTTTAAAAGAGGGTGTTTCAATATCTGCTATTATATCACCCTCCCTTGAACCATCAAAAACAGACCAGCGATTTCCCATAAGTTCGAGCAGAAGATATTGGTAAAAAACTCCAATAGTCATTCTGTGTCTTTGCATTTCATGACTGACAGCATCAAGCTCGAAAAGGTCTTTAATATTACAGAAGCTGACAAAATACGGACTAACAATAGGGTCGCTTCTGGTTTTTAAATGTTCAATACACAAATCTACTAATTTTTCTGGGCTATCGGCCAAAGAGCGTTTCTTTCCGCTCTTTTTGAGATTGCATCTTGCAAAAGCCGCATCTACACATTTAGCAATAGTGTCAATACTCATTGGCGATGCGGGTAGCGGAAACAATTCCGGGCTTGCGAGAAGTGAATCCTCCACTCTTGGATACGGTTGTAATTTGGGGCCGTATTTTTGTCTGGCCATTTATATGTCTCTCCTATTTTTAACTGCAGCCCATTGAATTTCCGCAGTTATAGCACTTATAGCAGGTGCCGTTTCTGACGGTAATAGAGCCGCAGATATCGCAGGCGGGGGCATCATCCTGAAAATGCTCAAACTGGGCGTTAAACTGCTGCATTGCGACCGCTTCGGCCTGAGTCTCGCCGTCGCCCTTGACAATCGAGCTTACCATTGTTACGGCTCTGTCGGCAAGGTCGGCAAGTCTGTTCTTTTCAATCCTGCTTTGGGGTTCGATAGCCTTTATTACAGGCTTTGTCTGAACAGCTTTTGCCTCGGCGATTTTTTTTGCCAGGTCTTTAGTTTTTTCGACCAGTGTCTTTGCGGTTGTGTTGGTTTTGTTGTCGGCCGGGGCAGTTGCTGTGCGGTTCGGCGTATTTTTCTCCGCGTAGCCGGGAATAAACTCACATCCCATCCAGCAGAAGATATAATCAATAAGACTCTTTGCGAATGGGATATTTTTGTTGGAAGTCATTCCTGCCGGCTCGAATCTCGCGTGTCTGAATTTATCGACTAATGTAATCAGCGGAACGCCGTACTGCAAAGCCATCGAAACACAGGTTCCGACTACATCCATAAGGCCGCCTACGGTGCTTCCTTCCTTTGCCATAGTGATAAATAATTCGCCCGGCTGGCCGTCATCATACAGGCCGACGGTCAGATAGCCCTCGTGTCCTGCGACAGAGAATTTGTGCGTGATACTTTTTCGGGTCTCGGCCAATCTTCTTCTGAACGGTTTGGCCGCAACTGCCTTTTTCTCTGCTTTAGATTCGTCTTTATGCTCGTCTGTTTTGACCGGCTGGAGCATCTTCGAGCCGTCCCTGTAAATAGCCACGGCTTTTAAGCCCATCTTCCAGCCTTCGAGATAAGCGGTCTTGATTTCTTCCGCCGTTGCTTCTTTGGACATATTGATTGTCTTGCTTATGGCTCCGCTGATAAAAGGCTGAACGGCGGCCATCATTTTCAGATGAGCTGCGTAATGGATGCTTCTTGAGCCTTTCTGCGGTTTGAAAGCGCAATCGAAGATAGGCAGATGTTCGTTGTTGAGTTTACTGCTTGTTTCGATTGTGTCCTGTTTATCGATATCATCGCAGATATTTTTGATGTCTTCGGCGTTATATCCGAGTCTTTCGAGTGCCATCGGCACGGTTTTATTGACAAGTTTCAGCATGCCTCCGCCTGCGAGCAGTTTATATTTTACAAGCGCTATATCCGGTTCGACTCCGGTCGTGTCGCAATCCATCATAAAGCCGATTGTGCCTGTTGGGGCAAGAACCGTAACCTGTGCGTTGCGGAATCCGAATCGCGTCCCTGCGTCGAGAGCGTTGTCCCAGGCGTCTTTTGCGCTGCTGAGCAGGTAATCGGGGCAGTAAACTTCGGAGATATTTTTGCAGTGCCGGCGATGCATATTTATGACATTCAGCATTGGCTCTTTGTTTTCGGCAAATTTTTCAAAGGGGCCTTTTACCGAAGCAAGCTCGGCACTGACAGTATAGGCGGTGCCTGTAAGAATTGCGCTGATTGCCGATGCCCATGTTCTTGCCTGTTCGCTGTCATAGGGCCGGGCTAAGCTCATAATAAGACATCCGAGATTTGCGTATCCAAGGCCTAAAGCCCTGAAATTATGGCTGTTTTCGGTGATAAGCGCATTGGGATAGCTGCCGTTATCGACTAATATCTCCTGAGCGATAATGTATAATCTTGCGGCAGCCTTAAATCTGTCGATATCGAACGAACCGTCCTCGTTTCTGAATTTCATAAGATTAAGCGATGCGAGGTTGCATGCCGAATCGTCGATGAACATATACTCGCTGCACGGATTGGAAGCGTTTATCGGTGCCGAATTCGGGCAGGTATGCCATTTATTTATTGTCGAATGATACTGAACGCCCGGATCCCCGCAGAGCCTTGTTCCCTCAGCAATAAAATCCAGAAGCTCGCTGGCTTTGTACTGAACGGACGGATTGCCTGATGTTACTTC
The DNA here is from genome assembly GCA_028712345.1 of Phycisphaerae bacterium. Classification (GTDB taxonomy): domain Bacteria; phylum Planctomycetota; class Phycisphaerae; order Sedimentisphaerales; family UBA12454; genus GWC2-45-44. Next base: position 2,689 of record JAQTQF010000085.1, read on the forward strand.
ATAAGTCGTCCATGTGTCTTCTCTCTCGGCGGCCTGCATAAATTCATCGGTAACTCTTACAGACAAATTTGAATTCTGGAACATTACGCTGTTATAGGCGTCGTTATTAAACGCTCCGCCGTAGCCGGCATTTATAAGAGCTCGAGCCTTTTTCTCTTCTTCCATTTTGCAGCAGATAAAATCCTTGATGTCTGGATGTGTTACCATAAGTGACTGCATTTTCGCGGCCCTTCGGGTTTTGCCGCCAGATTTTACGACTGCCGCTATCTGGTCATAGACCCTCATAAAGCTCAGAGGCCCCGAAGGCTTTCCGCCGCCGGCCAGTTTTTCTTTACTGCTTCGCAAGGTCGAAAGGTCGGTGCCTGTTCCTGAGCCGTGTTTGAACAGCATAGCTTCGCTTGCCGCCAGCCGCATAATGTCGGTCATTGTATCTTTCACCGATTGTATGAAACATGCCGAGGCCTGCGGATATTCATAACTGCTCTTGCATGGAGCGGCTTTTTTCTGCTTATCGTCCCAGTACCAGTTGTGTTCGCTGCCGTCGATGCCGTAAATATCTTTGAGCCCGACATTGAACCAGACCGGCGAGTTGAATGAGCCATACTGATTGACGCACAGCCAGGTAAGTTCGTTATAGAAATTATCAGCATCCGCCTGAGTTGCAAAGTAGCCGTCCTTTTGGCCTCGATCGGCGATGGTTTTGCAGACGCGGTGAACAAGCTGTTTTACGGAATGCTCCCTGACGCCTTCGATATCGCCATAGAAGTATTTGCTGACCACGACCTTCGCAGCAAGCTGGCTCCAGCCGGCAGGAACTTCCACATCGTTTTGTTCGAATACAACCTCGCCGTTGTCGCCGGTGATTTTAGCTTCTCTGAGTTCCCATTCTATTTCATCGAATGGATGCACCGTCGGCGTTGAAAAGACCTGGTTTATCCTAAGACCCTTTGACTTGCTCTGAGCCGGACTTTGCCAGTCTTTCAATCCGTTATGTTCGCTTCTTTCCATAGAACCATTTGAATCGTTTGTAGCGGTCATTTACGCCTCCGTGCAAAAATACGCCTCCCTGCGGCTAAATATACAATATATGGTAAATATCAGGACCAAAGCCCCATATATAGGTGATTATTACCGTGATTCATACTACGGTTAGAAGAGGATTTTATCAAACTAAAAAATGAAAAATTATTAAAATTTTGTCAAAAATTTTGTTAGTCCTTGTCATTCATAGACCTGCGAAAGAAAAATTTTACAGCCAACCCCAAAGATTATTTCACAATGATTTTTTATCGCCTGTTTTCGGAAAAAATTGTGCCAAATTCATTGTGTAGTTTAGAATAGGATAATGCGCAAAAGAGTACTGTCAGATGTTGATAATAAAATTCGTGAAGGTATAAAATCCTTCCCGACAAGCCCCGGCCTTTACTTTATGAAGGACTCAGCCGGAACTGTCCTTTACATAGGAAAGGCTAAAAACCTTCGCTTAAGGGCTGCCAGCTACTTTCAACCCTCTGCCGATATAGTTTCCAGCCGCGGCCCAAAAATCGTTGAGATGCTGACAAAGGTCGCGACGGTCGATTATCTCGAAACAACCGATGAGGTCGAGGCGGTTTTGCAGGAGGCCCGGCTGATTAAGGACATTCGCCCGCCTTATAACTCCGATTTGACCGATGATAAGACCTTTCCATACCTTGAGATTACGATGCAGGAAGATTTCCCCGGCGTTTATATAACCCGAAGTCCGGGCGAGAAAAGCCGCCTGTTCGGCCCGTTTGCCAATGTCGGAGATTTGAGGGGGGCATTGGTTGTTCTTCAGAAGCTATTTAAATTCCGCACCTGCCGGCTTGATATTCAGGAATCCGACGAAAACCGCAGGTTTTTCAGGCCTTGTATCTTACATAGTATAAAACAATGCACCGCTCCCTGTGCGGACAAGACAAACAAAGCAGATTACCGAAAAACAATCCGCGATTTGGTAAGTTTCCTCCAATCAAAACGGTCTGTGGTTCTCAGACAGTGGAAAAAACAGATGGACGATTCGGCAGGGCGGCTGGATTACGAAAAGGCCTCTGTTTATCGCGACCGGATAAGGCTGATAGAGAACTTAGACAAGCGAGGCAGCGTCGATAAGGATGTTCAGCCTGAGGTTTTCGCGGTAGAGCCGAAAGATGCGCTCGAAAAACTGCAAAAGATATTAGACAGCCCGACTCCAATACGAGTAATTGAGGGTTTTGACATCGCCCATATTGCCGGCGCCGAAACGGTCGGCTCGCTTGTAAGGTTTATTGATGGACGGCCATTCAAGGCGGGCTATCGGCGGTACAAAATCAAAACAGTTGAAGGCGTTGACGATTATGCCTGCCTGAAGGAGGTTTTACTTCGCCGCTATCGTTATGCCGCAAAGGGCGAGGAGCTTTGGCCGGATTTGGTTTTGGTCGATGGCGGAATAGGTCAGCTTCACGCCGCCGAGGATGCTTTTAAGGAATTGAAGGTCTCCCCGCCCAAACTTGCCTCAATCGCCAAGAAAGAGGAAATAATTTATATCGCAGGCTGCGATAAGCCTTTAATACTGCCCGCAACCAGTCCCGTCAAAAAGCTGTTTCAGTATGTCCGTGATGAAGCTCACCGTTTTGCCCAGCATTATCATCACATCCTGCGGCGGAAAAAGACCCTTGGGGAAGATTAGCAGGCTGCTGCGTTTTTTCATTGACTTTGCAGAATATTTGGCTACCCTTAATCCTGTGTCTAAATATTTAAGGTTTTTCGGAATACTGCACACATTTTAATTTCCCGTAAACAACTCGTTTTTGCGGTACCCTTACAAACTTCTGTAGAGATTGTGTATGGAAGCAAAACAAATACTTGATATGATTTTTACTATAGTCGGCGGGCTGGGAATATTTCTGCTCGGTATGATGAGCATCTCGGACGGTATGCAGGCCATTGCCGGCGAAAGACTTCGCAAGCTGGTAAACGCTGTTACGAACAACCGTTTTATTGCATGCGGCGTCGGCACATTTGTTACCTCGATTATCCAGTCAAGTTCGGTTACCACCGTTATTGTCGTCGGTCTTGTAAACGCCGGCATTATGAACCTTACTCAGGCAATCGGTGTTATTTTCGGCGCTAATATCGGCACTACGATGACCGCCTGGATTCTTGTAATAAAAATAAGCGAATACGGCCTGCCGCTGCTGGGCGTCTCGGCCATCATATATCTTTTTACTAAAAAAGAAAAACTTCGTTATACCGCAATGGCCTGTATGGGTTTGGGAATGGTCTTTTTCGGACTGGAACTGATGAAGAACGGCTTTGCCCCGTTAAAAGCGGTGCCGGGATTTGAAGCGTGGTTTTCGCGATTTTCACCCAGTTCATACTTTGGGGTAATGCGGTGCGTTTTAGTCGGTACAATTCTTACGGCCATAGTCCAATCCTCATCTGCTACAATTGGCATAACGATGGGACTGGCGTTCAACGGCATTATAGATTACCCCACAGCCGCGGCGCTGGTTCTGGGAGAGAATATAGGCACGACAATAACCGCCTGGCTGGCTTCTCTGGGAGCTTCAACAACCGCCAAAAGGGCATCATACGCTCATATAGTTTTCAATGTTATCGGCGTATTATGGATTACCGCCATATTCGGCTTTGACACAAAAGCGATACAGTCTTTTATTATCTGGCAGACCGGCCATGAGGTCTCGGCATCGACAATTGCCGACGGCAAAACCACATTTCCTTATGTTATGGAAGCTATCGCAATTACTCATACATGTTTCAATGTTCTTAATGTAATTGTGTTCCTGCCTTTTGTCCGGCAGCTTGCGATGCTGCTTGGTAAAATTGTGCCGGACAGGAAAATACCGGAAAAACCCAAACTTACGGCTCTGGATATCAGGCTTTTCGATGCGCCGGTAATCGCCATTGAACAATCGCAGCGGGAAATCGTCGCTATGGGCGATGTCGTTCTGGATATGATGGCGAAACTGAAGGAAGTGTTTCTCGATAACAACCCGCCGAAAGAAAAAAGAGAAAAACTGTTTCAGCAGGAAATAGAACTCGATGTTATTCAAAAGGAAATAGTCGAATTTGTCAGCCAAATAATGACCGGCTCAATTCCGCACGATGTTGAAGAACACGGCAGACGGCAGATTAGAATGGCCGATGAGTATGAATCGATAAGCGACTATATAGCCAATATACTCAAACTCAATCTTAAGCTGAAAGATGCGAACCAGCCTATAACGGATGAAGGCATAAAGGCTGTTTCGGACCTGCACGACAAGATTACCGATTATATTATGATGATTAACAACGCGGTAAAAGAGGAAAACAGCCAGATTCTCAAGGACGCTCAGTCGAAGGGCAGATATATTACAGGCCTGATGAAAAAATACCGCTCTGAACATATCGCAAGAGTCGAAAGGGGCCAGGCTTCGCCGCTGAAGAGCATTGTTTATACCGACATACTTAATTCGTATCGGCGGATTAAAGACCACGGCCTGAATATCGCAGAAGTTCTGGCGGGTGAGAAATAATTTTGCCGCGGAGAAAATTTGTTTTATTTTTAGCCACAGAGGGCACAGTCCCCTCAGCTTCTTGCGAAGCAAGAGAGGGGACAGAGTTCACAGAGACCACAGAGAAAATGGCCACGAATTAACACAAATTTTCGCGTATAACCGACCTGTCGTTTGTGCTTTTGTTCTTATTTTTTCTCTTTGACTAAAATTAAAAACCGCCTG
>JAQTQF010000086.1 GCA_028712345.1 Phycisphaerae bacterium
GGAGTTGAACCACCGACACACGGATTTTCAGTCCGTTGCTCTACCAACTGAGCTACCTGCCCGGCCTGCCGATATGTCCGGCAAAGGACTGGTCAATTTACAATCTACCCTGTTTTATTGCAAGAAAATTAAGGGTATGATATTGTATTATTTTACAGGAGCTGCAAGGTCTTTTTTTACTGCTGAATTTCGAGCACTATCATTGTGATATCGTCTCTCTCTGCGGTATCTCTGGATAGTCCGATGAGTCTCTCGAATTCCGAGGTGAGCTGTATAGCCGGCAAGGCGGTAATCCCGCTGAAATCTTTTTGGAGTTTAACGCCGTCGCTGCTTTGCCCGGTTTCAATGAATGATTCTGCCCCATCAGAGTAGAGGATGAGTTTATCGCCAGATTGAAGCTGAACCGAGCCCTGATCGAATTGGGCATTATCGAAAACACCGAGCAGCGCCCCTCTTGTCTGCAATTGGCTCGGATTGTTTTGCTTATCAATCAGGATTGGATAGGGATGGCCGGCTCGACAATAATCCAGATGCAGTGTTTTGGTATTCAAAAGACAATAACAGCAGGTTGCAAACTGACAACCGCTGAGCTGCTGAGCATACATTTTCAAGTTGAGATTATTTATGACCTCAAGCGGAGTGAATATTTCATATTCACTGCCCGTTGTCTGACGCATCTGGATGGCCTGTTTTAAAAACATAGTCAGCAGAGCAGCTGGCATTGAGTGGCCGACCGCATCAGCTAAATAAAAGCCTATATGCTCTTCATCGAGCCTTGTGATATCGTAAATGTCGCCGGAAACCCAGTCCGCAGGCATAAAGGTAACGGACCAATTCAATTTGTCGCTATCCGGCAGAGACCGCGGAAGAAAATCCCTCTGAATGGCACCGGCCATCTTTAACTGCGTTTCAAGCTGACGGGCATAATTGTCCTGTTCGCCGGGGCGATGAGTTACGCGATTTTTTGTTTTTTTTGCGGTATTAATCATTTTAAACGGTCAATATAAAGTATCATGATATGTTTAATTCGGCGGTTTTGCCCCCCGACTTAGGCAGATACTGTTTATTGACAATTACACAGAGAAAAATTAGAATCTTATCGGTCTTTAATCCGATAATTATTTTTTTGGAGGTTTAACGATGTGTAATGCTGATCCTGCTGCTCTGATAGCGGCGCCAATTATGATTGTACTGTTCTTGTCCTTTGGTTTGCTTTTTACCGCAGGATTCCTGTTCAAGATTTTTTTGTGGTGGCGGATTTTTTCCAAAACCGGATACAGCGGCGCGTTTGCCCTGCTGATATTCGCCCCGTTCGGTACACTGATTATGCTCTGCATCCTTGCGTTTTCGCAGTGGCCTGTTATGAAAATGCCGCAGGCCTCCCCTGCCGGCAGTGTTTAGCAGAGCTGAGTTTTTTTAGGCAAATATGGCAGAACCTATTCTCAGGATTGTTGCGCCGTGTTCAATGGCGATTTGATAGTCCTGACTCATTCCCATACTCAAATGTTTAAAGTGTGCGCCGGCGATTTTTTCGCCTTGTATCTCCTCGAATAGCTCTTTTGCACGGCCAAAAGCAGCTTTGACAAGATCCTTGTCGAGAGTGAGCGGGGCCATAGTCATCAGGCCCGCGAGTTTAATGTTCGGCATAGTAGCAATCTGTTCGGCAAGATGTATGGCCGCTCCGACCGGCACGCCGTGTTTCTGCGGTTCCTGTGAGCAGTTCACCTCCATAAGAATACTGGGGCAGATGTCCAGTCTGGACGCTGTCTTACTTATTTCCTCAGCAAGCCTAAGCGTATCAACCGAATGTATGAATTCCGATATCCGCAGAAGCTGGCGAACCTTGTTTCTCTGCAGATGGCCTATCATATGCCAGTTGACTTTAGAACATATTGAGGCCTGCTCGGGATTCTGCCCTGCCAGAGCGGAAAGGTCATCAGTTACGATTTTCAAATGCTGTACCCTGTTTTCGCCCAAATGATCGCAGCCGAGATTTATAACTTCTTTTATCTGCTCGAAGTTGGCAGATTTTACAACAACAACAAGGGTTATCTCAGAACTGCTTCGAGCGCATTTGGCGCAGGTCTCTTCAATGTTATCTCTAACCTTTTTGAGATTGTCGGCAATCTTGTTCATTTATTTATCCGCTCAGGGCAAAAAAAGGTTCGTCTTTTTAAGTTTTTTAGGCAAGTACTCATTAACGACAAAATCAAGCCCATGCTTGGCAAAAGCCTGCTGCTCGACACGAACACCCATTTTAAGCATCTGGTTTATCGCAGCCTGCCAGGGCTTATGATGTTTGACAAACGGATCGTTTTTCAGCGCGTCTTTGGCCCGTTTAATGTCAACATCCTTTAACGGGTGCGTCGGCAGTTTATAGTCGATAATGTCCTGCGGAGTTACTCCGAGAAAACTGACTTTCGGCACGCAGAAATACTGATTCAGATGCGCCGCGTTGCCCGAGCCGACTTTGAGAGTTCTGTAAATATTAAAGTAACCGTAAGGATCGCCATCGACAAAGGCGTAAACGGGTATTTTTAATTTATCGGCCAGCCTTCTTATAAATCTTCTGCACGCCCTTGTGGGCACTCCGCCCATACTGACAAGGATACAATCCTTTTTGTCCCAGTAGTCATATTTTACAAGTCTCTGGAACATACCGGCTGTTTCGATTGCGAGTATGAATTTGGCATCGCTTGAAAACTCAAGATTTTCGACATCAATGGGAATCGAGTATGCTCCCGATCCAAATTTTGTGCAGTCAATCTTAAGCGGTTTTCCTTTTGAGTCGTGGTCAATGACGATTAGTCTGCCCGCAATATCGCCGCCCTTTTCTTCGGGTATGAATTTAAGCTGTTCCCTGTTGACGCCGAACATCGCTTCAACATCATCCATTATAGTGTCCGATTCGGGCTGTTCCTCAAAACCGGCCTTTCCCCAGTTTTTGGATATATAATATGCCTCCCTTTTGGTCGCCATATCGTCGGTGTCAATAAGCTCCTTTGACAGGGACATCATTTTTAGCGTCTGAGCGAAGGTCTTTACCGTTCCGACGGTCAGAGTTCTGATTTTGTTTTTGCCCGCGATTTGAAAATGGCCCGTCGAAGGATGATATTTGACATTGCCCAGCGAACGGACAGGTGTTGACATAGTAGGTTTTTGTTTTTTTAAAATCTTTTCCTGTATGGATTTAGCAGTATCCTTAATTTTCTCGGCAACAGGGGCTCCAGTCCGTTTGGTCATTTATCCCAACTCCATTTCGCTGTGAAATATTGAAGAACTTCCGTAATTTAACACCGATAATCTAAGGCGAAAAACAGCGAAATTCAAGCTTAAAATTTTATGTATTTTTCCTGAAAAACATCTTGACAATACTATCCCTGTGTGTTTTTATGAGACATCTTGTGTCTGAGATTTCCGTTGACTTTGCTCTATAAAAATGCTATAATCCTGTAGATGTAAATTGACTGCGAAAGTAGCAGTTTAAAGATCCTCGGCGAGGCAGTGTCAAATCAGTGGTTCCCCCCCAACCACTTTGACCGTCTCGCCCTTTTTATGCGCAAAACTCAGCCATAAAGGCACCCATAATCTGGCCATCCCTTACTGGAGACACAAAGAAAAATAATTTAGAATTGGCGTTGCTTTGTAGAAAACATCCAAAAACCGTCATTCTGAACGGAGCAAAGCGCAGTGAAGAATCTCTTATCAGCACGGAACCAAGATTCTTCGTCCGCCTACGGCGAACTCAGAATGACATCCATAGTAGTTTTCTACAGAGCAAATCGGTATTTGTTTTTTTGTTTATTGTCCGATTATCTGGACGGAGACATTTCTTTTTCTCGGACCATCAAATTCACAAAAGTAAATTCCCTGCCATGTTCCGAGCATCATTTTTCCGGACGATATGATTATCGTCTGGCTGCATCCTACTAACGAGCTTTTGACATGAGCGTCCGAATTACCCTCGCCGTGTCTGTATCCGCTGCGATTGTGGGGGATGATTTCTGAAAGTGTAAGCAGTATATCGCCCGCGACATCGGGGTCGGCATTTTCGTTTATGGTGATAGCCGCGGTGGTGTGCGGGCAATAAACCGTAACTGTGCCGTCCGATATTTCGGAGTCTGAAATTATTTTTCGGACTTTGTCCGTAATGTCAACCATCTGATTTCGTGCGTTTGTACTGACGCTGAAAGAATCGTTGAAAATCTTCATGATTTTCTCTCCTACATTCTCTCGATGGTTTTGATGCCGAGCAGGTTTTTAAGGCCGTGGCGGATTATCTGCGAAGTTATTTTGCAAAGCAGCAGTCTTGAGGGTCTTATCTCATCCGAAGCGTCAAGAACGGGACAGGCATTATAAAATGTGCTGAATTTCTGGGCCAGCTCGTAAAGATAACTTGTCAGGAAATTGGGCTTAAAATCAGCAGTTGCGGAATTAAACGCCTCGGAGTACCTGATTAAGTGTTTGGCAAGGGCAAGCTCGGCAGATTCGGCCAGACTGAGCCGCTTTATATTTTTCAGCTCCTTTTCCGTGTCGATTCCTCTTTCTTTGGCTTTTCTGTCTATGGATTTTATCCTTGCGTAAGCGTATTGCATATATGGGGCGGTATTTCCCTCCATAGCGAGCATTTTATCAAAGCTGAAAATATAGTCGCTGGTTCGGTTGTTCGAATAATCTGCGTATTTGACCGCTCCGATGCCGACGGCATTTGCGATTTTTTCTTTTTCGTCGCCAGACAGTTCGGGATTTTTTTCTTCAACGACCGCTTTGGCTCTCTTTACGGCCTCATCAAGAAGCTCTTTGAGTTTTACATTCTCGCCTGAGCGGGTTTTTAAAGGTTTTCCGTCTTCGCCCAAAACGCTTCCAAATGTAATATGGTCGAGCTTGATTTTATCGTCAGTCCAACCTGCCGTTTTCGCAACGGCAAAGAGCATTTCAAAGTGCAGCTTCTGCCTTGCATCGGTTACATAGATAATCCTGTCGGCCTTGAGTTCGTTTACCCGATACCGCAGAGCGGCAAGGTCTGTCGTCGCGTAAAGGAAAGCCCCGTCGGACTTTTGAATGATAAACGGCAGAGGCTCGCCTTCTTTGGTTTTAAAGCCTTCCGGAAAGACACAAATCGCCCCGTCAGATTCTTTGGCAAGACCTGCTTTTTTCAGGTCATTGACAACATCAGCGAGTTTATCTCTATAAAAACTTTCACCGCGTTCATTGCTTTCGTTTAAATTGATTCCAAGCGTGTCATAGATTGGCTGGTAATGTTTTCGAGATGCTTTTACAAACTCTCCCCATACTCGAAGTGTATCTTTATTGTTATTGTGTAATTTTACTACTTCTTTGCGAGCGTCTTCGGCGAAGTTGGGGTCTTTGTCGCACCACGCTTTAGCATTTTTATAAAACTGTTCTAAATCACTAATAGATACAACATCGGGCTGTTCAAGTTTTTCAGCATATAGTTCTCTGAGGTAGGCTATCAACATTCCAAATTGCGTACCCCAGTCGCCGATGTGGTTTTGGCGGATTACGGTATGGCCTGCAAGTTCGAGCATTCTGCAGATAGCATCGCCGAGGATTGTACTTCTTAAATGGCCGACATGCATTTGTTTTGCGATGTTCGGCCCGGAAAAATCAACAACGACCCTCTGCGGCCTTTCGGCTTTTTCTATGCCAAGATTTTCATCGGAGCTTATACCAACAAGCCTGTCTGTAACAAATTGGGGTTTGAGTCTTAAATTTATGAATCCCGCTCCTGCAATTTCGGGCGGCAGGCATATATCGTCAATTTGCAGAGCTGCGACGACTTTCTCGGCTAATTGGCGAGGGTTGGTTTTTAATTGCTTAGCGACGGCAAAAGCACCGTTGGATTGATAATCGCCGAATTTGGCATCGGTGGCAGGGGTAACAATTGCGGCAGAGGCTTTCTGGTCCGTCGCCTTATCGATTGCCAGGCCGATTCTTTCGGAGATTAGTTCAATTACCGACTTCATAAGGAAAATCAAAAATAAAAAATAAAAGATAAAAAATACAGATTAAAAATAAAAATTCCATCTGCCAAAGGCAGAGGCCATAGTTTTTCGTTTTTAGTTTTAAATTTTCAGCTTCTCGGCATCGCCCCAGAGCAGTTCCAAATCGTAATACTCTCTGAATTCTTCATTGAACAGGTGCACTACAACATCGACAAAATCGACGAGTACCCATTTTCCCTGTTCAATGCCCGCTTTGCCGAAGGGACTGAAATCGTTTTTACGGCCGAGCTGAATAATTTCCTCGGCAACGGTGCGGGTCTGTCTGTCGCTTGTTCCCGTTGCGATGACGAAGAAATCCGTTGCCGGACTTTTTCCGGTCAAATCAAGAACCACAACATTTTTACAATTTCTTTCAAGGGCTATTTTGGCGGCCTCAATAGCGAACTTTCTTGAATCCATCGAGGCCGGTTTCTTTTTTACGGCGATTTTCTTTTTTGCAGTCTTTTTAACAGCGGTCTTTTTTGCGACAGCTTTTTTTACGGTAGTCTTTTTCTTTGCCAATTTTGCCTTTCCAAAACCAAAAATAAGCCACAGAGAACATCCGTCTTCGCCAAGGCTTCGCCGGACAGGCAGAGGCCACAGAGAAAAAGAGAGGATTCCCGCTTTCGCGGGAATGACAATCTGTGTTCCGCCGTCGCTAAAGCTATGTCGGACAAGTAATCCGTGTCTAAAAACAAACGGGGCCGGGAAGTATTCCCGACCCCGATAGATTACATTCAATTGCCTTATAAGTCAACTATTTGCCAAGATGCAGAAACTCTGAGACTGCCGGTGCGAATTTGACGATAACGCCTGCAAATACGACGCTGACCATAGTCATCAGCTTAATAAGGATATTCAGGCTCGGTCCTGATGTATCCTTGAACGGGTCGCCGACCGTGTCGCCTACGACAGCGGCCTTGTGTGTGTCCGAGCCTTTTCCGCCGTGAGCGCCTTTTTCAACATACTTCTTGGCGTTGTCCCATGCTCCGCCTGCATTGTTGAGTGTGATAGCCAGAACGAAACCGCAGGCAAGTCCGCCCGTCAGCAGACCCATTATACCGGCCACACCCAGAAGCAGACCCGTTGCGACCGGTACGATAATCGCCAGCAGCGAGGGCAGAATCATTTCTCTCTGAGCGCCGGCGGTTGAAATAGAAACGCATCTTGCGTAATCGGGCTTTCCGCTTCCATCCATAATACCGACAATTTCCTTAAACTGTCTTCTGACCTCATTGACCATTGCGCCGGCTGCCCGACCGACAGCCTTCATTGTCATCGCACAGAAGACAAACGCCATCATACAGCCGAGGAAAAGACCACAGATGAGTTTGGGATTCATAA
>JAQTQF010000087.1:0-4918 GCA_028712345.1 Phycisphaerae bacterium
TTAGCTTGCGTAACAATAACAAACTTGATTGGATTTTTGGTTGTAGCACATTTGGCATTGCTTTCAAAATGGGCAGTTCAGAAAACGACATTCCCTTATGGGATGATAGCACGCTTTATTCTTCGCTTATAAATAATAACAGAATGACCGTCAGTTATTGTCGGAAGCCAACCCTAAAATCGCCCACACACCAAGCATATGTCCCGATGGGTACAGTTACTTTAAGTTGGAATGCTCAGGACCAGCTGATTTCGCCCTTGAAGTATCTGGTTCAATGGTCAACTGTTTCTAATTTTTCTATTGTTCAAGGACAGACCTTAACAAGCAATACTACTTGGGACCAGACTTTTGCACAAAACGCGAAAATCTACTGGAGAGTTAGAGTTCAGGATACTGATAATGATGATAATCACTCTGACTGGAGTGCCCCTATATACTTTACTACAAACCCGCTACTTTCTCCGCCGACAGGTGCTTCAGCATCAGATGGAACATACTCGGATTATATTAAAATCACCTGGAATTCAGCTTCTAACGCTTATAAATACCAAATATACCGAAATACCGGTAACAATTTCAGTACTTCATCAAACTTAGGTTATATGCCTGCGTCATCAGGTACATTTTGGTATGATGAAGTGGATGACTCCAATCCGCCTGTTTATGGACAAACATATTATTATTGGATAGTGACCGAAGACATTAGTGGGAATAGAAGTCAGCAAAGTAACAGTAATTCAGGCTATTTAGATGCACCGGCAGTTCTTTCTTATGTCGCGGTAAGTGGTCCCACTGCAGTCGATGAAAATTCAAGAACTCAGTATATCTGTACAGCATACTATAGTGATGGCAGCTCGTATAATGTAACAAACGATGCTTCTTGGACAATAGGCTGGAATAATACGGGAATGAATAGTTATGGTGCAATAAGTGATGGAAATTTTACAACATTTCCTGTGCCTTCCAATATATCATGTACTGTTACCGGCTATTATAATGGCAAAAGTGCCAATGTTAATGTTAGCATAGTTGATACGGATAATACTGTCGTCACTCCGAGCATTTCTCCCAATGGCGGTACATTCACTGGTTTGACACAGGTGTCGCTTTCCTGTTCTGCATCCGGGGCAACAATACATTACACAATGAATAGCTCCACTCCGACATCCAGTTCCACAGAGTATTCCTTACCGTTCACAGTTAGCAGTTCCTGTACGATTAAAGCGAAAGCTTTTAAGAGCGGCTATACCGACAGTGATGTAGCTTCGGCTTCTTTTACTATCATGAGTTCTGGAGTCACAGCCCAATCTATTCCTTACGCCCAGGATTTTTCCTCCGGCAAGCCGGGTGATTCCGAGGGCTGGGAATACTATTCCAGTGACAATGGCGGCAGGATTGAGGTCGTCAGTGGTCAATTACGGATGGATCGTTCCCCATCCGGAACTTACACTCTTAATGAGGCAATTCTACACCTTGATCTTAGTGGGCAAAGTAATGTGATTTTGACACTGGATCATCTAAATAGTAATGATGAAACCCACTCTTTGAAAAGCAGTTTTACAGGTCATTCTAACGGAGATGGTATTGCGATCAGTGCTGATGGCACAGATTGGTATCTTTTAACCAGTTTAACTACAAGCTTCACGGGACAGGAATTTGATTTGGATGCTGCAATTCAGTCATCTGGCATAAGCTATACCTCGGATTTCCAAATCAAGTTTCAGCAATATGATAACTATTTATGGTCCACGGATGGCCGAGCCTTTGATAACATTTCAGTTTTCGTGGGGGCAGCGGCTAAGCCCGACTTTAACGGTAATGGTACGACGGATATACTGTGGCATCGTTCTTCTACCGGCTCTCATTATACCACCCTGATGAACGGTACGACAAAGGGCTCGTATCGTTATCTCGGGGGCAATGGAGATGGTCTTGAAATTATCGGCACTGGCGATTTCGATGGTAACGGCAAAACAGACCTTCTGTGGTATCGTTCCTCTACCGGCTCTAATTATATAACACTGATGAACGGCACGACAAAGGGCTCATACAGTTATCTCGGCGGTAACGGCGACGGTCTTGTAATAGTCGGCACAGGTGATTTCAATGGTGATGGCAAAACAGACCTGCTGTGGTATCGTTCCTCCACCGGCTCTAATTATATAACCCTGATGAATGGCACGACAAAGGGTTCATATACCTACCTTGGCGGCAACGGAGACGGTCTTGAAATTCTCGGCACAGGCGATTTCGACGGCAACGGCAAAACAGACCTTTTGTGGTATCGTTCTTCTACCGGCTCTAATTATATTACCCTGATGAACGGTGCGACAAAGGGTTCATACGGCTATATTGCCGGTAACGGCGACGGCCTTGATATCATTGGTACAGGTGATTTCGATGGTAACGGCAAGACAGACCTTCTGTGGTATCGTTCCTCCACCGGCTCTCATTATACCACCCTGATGAACGGTACGACAAAGGGCTCGTATCGTTATCTCGCCGGCAATGGAGACGGTCTTGAAATTATCGGCACTGGCGATTTCGATGGTAACGGCAAGACAGACCTTTTGTGGTATCGTTCTTCTACCGGCTCTAATTATATAACCCTGATGAACGGCACGACAAAAGGCTCATACAGCTACCTTGCTGGCAATGGAGACGGTCTTGAGATCGTCCCCAAAGTCGACTTGATTGACAACGAAACATGGCCGATCATAAAATAGTTTCTGAGAAACCCATGTTCCGCCATCGCCGAGGCCATGATGGATAAAAATCTGCGGCTAAGATTAAACGCCTGCGGCGGTTTTTGCACTCTCAACCGTATTATATAACAGCATAGTAATTGTCATTGGTCCGACTCCGCCGGGGACGGGGGTAATCAGACCGGCCTTTTTACTAACCTCTGCAAAATCGACATCGCCGACGAGCCTGTATCCTCGCTTCTTTGTCGCATCGTCAATCCTGTTTATACCGACATCGATAACAACGGCATCGTCTTTTATCATATCCGCTGTTATGGTATTGGCTCTGCCTGCCGCGGCAATAACGATATCAGCTTTTCTCGTATGGGCGGAAACATCCTTGGTTTTCGTATGGCAGATGGTAACTGTTGCGTTGCCGGTAGGGGACTTCTGGATGAGCATATTCGCAAGAGGTTTGCCTACGATATTGCTTCTACCAACAATGACGACTTCTGCACCTTCGAGTTTTACGCCGCTGCGGATAAGCAGTTGCAGAACAGCGTGAGGCGTGCAGGGCAGAAACGCTTTTTGGCCGACGACCATTTTCCCGACGCTTACGGGGTGAAAGCCGTCAACATCTTTGGCAGGGTCTATGGCCAGAAGCACCTTTTGTTCGTCAATGTGTTTAGGAAGGGGAAGCTGAACGAGTATGCCGTTAATCTTCGGGTCGCGATTCATATTATCGACTAAAGCAAGCAGGTCCTTTTCGCTTGTCTCTGCGCCCAGACGATTATCGTCGGAGTAAATTCCAATTTCAGAGCAGGCCTTTTCCTTGGCGGTAACATAAGAGACCGAAGCGGCATCGGCGCCGACTAAAATTACACCCAGCCCCGGAGTTATTCCCTTCTGTTTGAGTTTTTCAACCTCGGCCTTCAACTCGGCTCTGAGATATATCGCAATTTGTTTACCGTCGATAAGTTTTGCAGACATTTATAAAATTCCTTTTTTAACCACGGATTTCGCGGATTTCACTGATATTCATTTTATTTATTTTTCTATTCCGCGTAATCCGCGGTTTAAAATAATCCTTTAACTTTTCCGGTTTCGACATCCACATCCACATTCCTGAAACCAGGATTCGATGCCGTGCCCGGCATAAGTTTTATATCGCCTGCGACCGGCACAACAAAGCCGGCGCCTTTGTAGACCATAACATCTCTGACCGGCAGTGTCCAGCCCTTCGGCCTGCCCTTAATATTCGGGTCGTGCGAAATTGACAGATGCGTCTTGACCATACAGGTTCCGAGTTTTTGGATTTCCGCATCAGCCTCCATTGTTTTCAGTTTTTCCAGAGCCATCGGTGCATATTCAACTCCGTCGGCGCCGTAAACCTCTTTTGCGATGAGTTCTATTCTTTGTCGCTGCGGGGTGGTAAGTTCATAGAGGAATTTAAATTCGTGTTTTTCCTCCGATGCCGAGATAACCGCCTCAGCAAGTTCCCTTGCTCCATCGCCGCCCCGGAGCCAGTGCTGCGAAACCGCGCACAGAGCCCCATTCTGTTCAGCGATTTTCCTTACTATCTCGATCTCGGATTTCGTATCGGTATAAAAGCTGTTGATGCAAACGACAGGCATTATGCCGCTTTTTTTTACGGTTTCGATGTGAGCGATTAAATTTTCACAGCCTTTTTCAACAAGGCCGATATTTTCCTTTGTATATTCTTCGCTTAATGCTGCGCCGGGTTTGACGGCAGGACCTCCGCCATGCATTTTCAACGCCCTGATTGTCGCTACGATAACAACAGTATGCGGAACAAGACCGCTCATTCGGCATTTCAGATTCCAGAATTTTTCAAAACCGACATCAGCGCCGAAGCCGCTTTCGGTTATATGGTAATCGACTAATTTCGTGCCGATTTCGTCAGCGATAATAGAACTTTGGCCAATGGCTATATTGGCGAACGGCCCGGCGTGAACAAAAATCGGCTGCCCTTCGATGGTCTGGAGCAAATTCGGATTTATCGCCTCGAGCATCCATGCTGTCATCGCGCCGTCAACTTCGAGGTCGGCAGCGGTTACTTCGCCGCCTTTTTTATCGTAGGCAACAACTATTTTCGCCATTCGTTTTCGCATATCGGCAAGGTCCTTAGCCACGGCTAAAATTGCCATAACCTCACTGGAAACAGAAATCGCAAAACCGGATTCCATCTCGAAGCCGTCCATCTTGCCGCCTCT
>JAQTQF010000087.1:4928-7287 GCA_028712345.1 Phycisphaerae bacterium
GCCGATGATTATATTACGAAGCGCCTGGGCGCAAAAATCCATAACCCATCGCATTTGAATTCTGTTTGGGTCGATGTCGAGTCTCTTTAATTTGCTTTTGGCGAGCCTGGCATCATCGTAGTTGTTCTCGTGCTGCATCCTGCTTGTCAGCGCCACCATTGCTAAATTGTTGGCATTAGTAACCGAATCAATATCGCCGGTCAGCCGGATTGAAAAGGGCGTAAGCGGTATACACTGGCTCAGTCCTCCGCCTGCTGCCGAGCCTTTGATGTTAAATGTCGGACCGCCGGAAGGCTGCCTTATCGCCCCGGCAACCGTTTTTCCGAGTTTGCCCAGTCCCTGAACAAGGCCGATAGCCGTCGTTGTCTTGCCTTCACCAAGGGGAGTGGGAGTGATTGCCGTTACATCGATATATTTTGCCTTTTGGCCTGTTTTTACTCGGTCGAGAACTTTTTTATAATCTATTTTTGCCAGACCCCGGCCTGCCGGTATGACTTCATCGGGTTTCAAGCCGAGTTCAGCGGCAATTTGAGCGATGGGTTTAGCGTTTTGTTCAGCGGCCTCGGCTATCTGCCAATCCTTCAAAGCTGTCGGATCAAGATTCACAGTTTTTTGTCCTTATGCAGAAAAACTTAATCGTTTAATGACGACAAAATCGCATCGACATTGACATTACCTTTTAACAGCTCATAAGTTCTGAAAATTTTGTCGCTATCGTCAGCGCGAATTTTAAAATGCAAATCCTTCATCTGCGCAGTTACGGTAAAAGTGTCTTCATTGGTGATAAGCACGGGCAGATTGCTCTTGAGTAAAAGAGATAAAATTGTCGAATCAGGCTTCAGACCGCCGGTGAGTATCAGCCCGCCGCTGCGGAGTTTGTCGCGAAAGTCCGGAGACTCGGCCAGAGCAAGCGTAAGGAGGATATTATCGATTCTGTCGCCGGGCGTAATTATCAAAGTGTTATTCTCTATGTAATGCAGGACATTCTGCGGCTCCATTGCCGCGACGACGGTATGCTCGATTTTGTTAGCGAGCAGCTCTCTGCCGCAGAGGACATCATAGTCGAATTCCTCAGCGACCTGGCCGATGGAGAAGAAACTAAGCGTCGAATCGTAAGGAATTGTACCGACAAGTTTTGTGCCGAGAAGCTCAAGACCTTTTTGCGAGACCGCGCGGATTTTTTCGTATTTCTGCGAGTAAATCTTGTTCAAAACCGCGCCGATTACATCGACATTATATTGTTTGAACAAAGCGAGGGACATTGAAATTTCGTCTATCGGTCTGCCGATGCCGCCCGATGAGACGATTATAACTTTGGCATCGAGCATCTGTGCTACGCGGGCATTTGAAAGACCGAAACAGCTTCCAACGCCGGCGTGGCCGGTGCCTTCGACTATCAGCATCGGATGTTTTTCTTTAAGACGATTGAAACTTTCCGTTATTTTACCCTCAAGAGCGGAAACATCGGGGTTCATAATAAACTGGGTTGTGAAACCTTTGGCCACTGCTATCGGGCTCATATCAGAAGGAGAATCGTTGTAATCGAAAGCCTGATGAGCAAGAACCGCATCTTCATCTACACTGTGGCCGTCGTATTGTACATATCTCTGGCCGACGGGTTTTATGTAGCCGGGGTTTAGCCCCTGATTACGCAGGTGCTGAATAAGGCCGCATATAACTGCCGTTTTACCGCTGTCCTGACCGGTCGCACTGATATAAAGAGGTTTCATCCCGCCAGTTATAGCTAATCGGTTTGAATTTGACAAGAAAAAGCTGTTACAGGGCCTGAATTTGGAACAGTTCAGTCTGCTTGCCGCGTCTTTTCATCTTTAATAAGCTTGTACTCAACACTGTCAACCAACGCCTGCCAGCTTGCCTCGATGATATTTTCCGATGCCCCGACCGTTCCCCACATATCGTCCTTATCCCGGGTCTCTATAACAACCCTTGTTATTGCTGCCGTCCCTGCCGCAGGATTGACAATGCGAACCTTGTAATCGACAAGGTGCATATCACGAATGCCCGGATAGAACCTCGCCAGTGATTTGCTCAACGCACCGTAAAGTGCGTCAACCGGCCCGTCGCCTTCGCTGACCACATGCTCGATTTGTTTATTGACGATAAGTTTTATAGTAGCCTGGCAAATCATCTTGCCGGCTGAATTTTTCTCAATCGTTACATGAAATTTTTCCAGCCTGAAGAAAGGCTTATAACTGCCCATTATTTTTTTCACCAGCAGCTCAAAACTTGCCTCTGCCGCTTCAAACTGATAGCCCTTATTTTCAAGCTCCTGCACCTCGTTAAGAATTTTCTTTGCAAGCTCCTTGTCCTGGGCGATATTTGCCGCTTCGAGTTTCGC
>JAQTQF010000088.1 GCA_028712345.1 Phycisphaerae bacterium
TGCTCTTCCGATCTTCTTTGGGCGCCTGTGCGGATAATTTCGCCGCCGAGCAGTTGGGATTTGGGGTCGAACTGCTCTGGCCGATACTCAATGCTATGCCTAAAGATCAGGTTGATACTGAATTTAGGAAGGTTTTTGTCGAATGCAGCAAAAGGCTTGAGCAGTTCGGCACCGCAAGGCGGGAGTATATCCTGCTGGCGGTTTATACCTGTGATGTGTGGCTTGTGGCAAAGTGCGCGATGAAAAAACAGGCGGCAGAATAAAAACCAACATTTAGACTCCAATTTCTAAACAAATATAAAATTGCAATGCTTAAGGCCGCCTCTAAAAGCTTGTCCTCACGAAAGTGGGGATGTCATTGTGAGGAGCGTAGCGACGAATCAATCTCTCTTATTGTTTCAAAAAACGAGATTCTTCGTCCGCCTTCGGCGGACTCAGAATGACAGTCACATTTTTAGAGATACCCTTAAAATTAACCGGTAGATATAAATATCCGCCGGATTTATTTTGAAAAGTGATAATCTTTTTGATAGTATCCCGTTTTCATAATTTTACTCAGATCACAGGACACTAAGGAGTTCCGATGGAAATTAAGGCGTTTAAGGCCTATCGTTTTAATCCTGCGGTTGCGGGCGATACGGGCAGGTGCATCGCCCCGCCTTATGATGTTATCAACGATGCCCAGCAGGAAGAGCTTTATCAGCAAAACCCTTATAATATTGTCAGAATTGACAAGGGCAAAATACAGGCGGGCGATAACGAGACGCAAAATCAGTATACCCGCGCTGCTGATTATCTGACCGACTGGCTCAAAAGGGATGTTCTGGTTCAGGACGCTAAAGAAACAATTTACGGTTATGTTCAGGATTTTGAAATCGGCGGCGCAGGTTATCAGCGAAGCGGATTTGTCGCACTGGGCAAACTCGCTGAGTTTGGTTCAGGGGTTCAGCCGCACGAAAAAACTCTCGACGGGCCTAAGGCCGACAGACTCAAGCTTACACTCGCAACAGATGCGCAGTTCGGTCAGATTTTTATGCTCTATGATGATGCGAAGAAAACAGCGGATAAAATTATCGAAAGAATTATCGCAGCAAGAAAAGCAGCGGTCGATTTTACCGAAGAAGACGGTGTCAGGCACAGGCTATTTTTGATAGAAGACGATAAGGATATCGCGGCAATACTCGAAATGATGAAGGACAAGGAGACTTTGATTGCCGACGGACATCACCGTTACGAAACGGCTCTTAATTATAAAAGACTGACAAAAAAACCTTCGGCAGACTGGCAGATGATAACTTTTATCAATATGCAGAATTCAGGATTGGTGGTGCTACCGACGCATAGGCTGGTTGGAAATTTGAGCAACTTTGATATGGACTCACTTGTAAAGAAAATGCAGGACGAGTTTAAGGTAACGGAATTTACATACAGTAGTGATGATTCAAAACAAAAGGCGAGGGGTCTGATGTTCAAACGGATGAAAAAGGCCTTTGAGCAGGGAAATAACGGGTTTGGAATTTATGACGGCGGCAAGTTTTATTTTATCGTGCTGACTACCCGCAAGCATCTTGCGGAACTGAATATCAGTGAAGCGTCAAAATCGCTCGATGTCGTTGTTCTGCATAAATTGATTCTTGAAGGTTTGCTGGGCATCGGCGAAGAGCAGCTTGCGGGTGAAAAGAATATCGAATATATCAAGGATATCGGTGTCGCGGTCGATGAGGCCGTTGCGGCAGTTGATTCGGGCAAAATGCAGGTGTTGTTCTTTATGAACCCGACAAAGGTCGAGCAGGTAAAAGCGGTGGCGGCGGAGAACGAAAAGATGCCGCAGAAATCGACTTTCTTTTTCCCGAAGATTTTTACGGGATTAACAATAAATAAATTGTAAAATCAACGCTGATTGTTGCGATTGTACAGATTTAAATTAGATTTTAGTGAAAATGAATTCCCGCTCCGCCAGAGGCGGATAAATTTTGCGGGAATGACATTGCTTATGTGAATTTATACTTAACTTTTTGGAGGTGATAAAATGGTTGACTGGAAAAATCCGCCAAAGCTTTTTATTCCCGGGCCGGTGCATGTACTGCCCGAAGTCCTGCAGCAGTTGAGTCGATATACTCTCGGCCACAGAGGCAAGGAGTATTCGCAGCTGCACAAAGACACCGTTGATATGCTCAAGAAGATTCTGTCCACCGAGCAAAGCGTGTTTTTGAGTACTTCAAGCGCATCGGGCGTATGGGAAGGCAGTATCCGAAACTGCATCGACCACAATGAAACGGTTCTCTGTACGATGTGCGGAGCTTTCAGCGATAAATTCGCAGCCGTTGCCAGGGCTTGCGGCAGGAATGTCGAAGAGCTTAAGGTTGATTGGGGCAAAGCGGTAACGGCGGAAATGATTGATAAAAAACTGGCTGAGGGCAAATACTCGGCAGTTACGCTTGTTCATAACGAGACGAGTACGGGTGTCAAAAATCCGGTTTATGAAATAAGCGAAATGATGAAGAAGAAATATCCGGATGTGCTGGTACTGGTTGACTCAGTCAGCGGTATGGTTGGAATGCCTATAGAGTTCGACAAGCTCGGGTGGGATGTGGTATTTGCTTCGGTGCAAAAGGCTTTTGCGATTCCGCCGGGACTTGCTGTCTTTGCGGTAAGCAAACGGGCGATGGAAAAGAGCAAAACAGTAACCGGCCGTGGATATTATTTTGATTTTCAGGAGTTTGCCAAGAGTGCGGAAAAAGACCAGACCCCGACAACGCCGGCGATTCCTCACATTATGGCGCTTAATTATCAGTGTCATAAACTGCTAAATGAGGGTATGGAAAATGTCTGGAAACGGCATAAACAGATGGCCGATTTCGTAAGAAGCTGGGCAAAGGAAAATTTCGCACTGTTCTGCGAGGAAAAATACGCCTCCGATACACTGACTACAATTAAAAACACCCGCGGCATTGCTGTCGGCGATGTGATAAAGGCTGTGCAGGCCAAGCATAATGCTGTATTTGGCAACGGTTACAGCAAACTGAAAGACCAGACCTTCAGAATCGCACATATGGGCGATATTAATATGGACGATTTGAAGGAGCTGCTGGGCTGGATTGATGAGGAAATAAAGTAAGTTTTTGATGTAAAAAACTCAAAGGCCGGGCAAAACCCGGCCTTTTTTTATTTGTACTGCCATACAGCTGGCACTGCATAAAAAAAAGCTGTAGATATATTTTTGGGACCGCTCGATAATCTAAGTAGATACTTCTTGCGGTCGTTTCCGGTCGGCTTTGCTTTCGTAGGCAAGACGGTGCTGTGACTGTGTCCAATCCGATCGGAATCGACCATTTTTATTGCCAGGACCGACAGCTATTCAAAGTTGTAATGCTTTTTTACCGACTCGGTTACCTGCCAGATACATTTGAGACCTACAGGAAAAATTACCAAATCGCCGGGGCCGAATGAAATCACTCCGCTTCCCGGCCTGTCCTTTACGGTTACCCTGCCCTGAAGAATAAGGCAGGTTTCGGTCTGGGTATAGTCCCAGTCGAAGGCGCTTTTTTCGCAGGTCCATATCGGCCAGCTTTGGCACTGTTTTGTTTCCTCTTCGGTAGGTTTTCGTACTATAACATCTTTTACTGTCGGCATTTGGAACTCCTATTCTTTATGGTATAGAGCATAGGGTTTAGAGTATTGTTTTTATCCTACTCTTCTTATAATCAAAGATTTGCAATTTTTCAAGCAACCTTAATTCCGGTCGCAGGCGTGGCACGGCTTTTATTTGCCGCTCATTTACCCGCCGGATAAACGAGATTCTTCATTCGCCTGCGGCGAATTCAGAATGACATCCGTCTTCGTCCCTTTGGGACTTCGCCGCGACAAGCGAACCCTGCCATGCAAGATGGCGGAGCTAACCAAATTCTCTGATGCGCTGCCGTGCCGGCAGTGGCTAACCAACAGGTCTGCGATTTACTGAATTTGGCTTCGATATAATAGTAGCATAAATTGCTCTGTTTTAGTAGACTGCCTGTTTTACTTTGGAACAAAATAATGACAAATCAGCAGCTTGAAGAATTTAAGAAATGGTTCTATGATTATGTGGCGACATTTTACGGCAGTGACCAATTATATGACGATAATATCCGGCTCAAGGAAGACCATACTCGCAGGGTTTGCAGCGATATTGTTATTCTGGCCAAGAGGATGGGGCTGGATGAGCGGCAAAAATTGATTGCTGAGACGACCGGATTGTTTCACGATGTCGGCAGATTTGAGCAGTTTAAAAGATTCGGCAGTTATAATGATGTCGGAACGGTGAATCATGCGACTCTGGGATTGGAAATTCTGGCGAATAACAAAATTCTCGATTGCTTAAGCAGTAAAGAAAAAGAAATAATAGAGACGGCAATAAGACTCCACGGCGACAAAGACCTGGCTGATAATCTTGATGAAGAAACCGAGTTATTCGCAAAGCTCATTCGCGATGCTGACAAGCTCGATATTTACCTTGTAATGGTCGAAAGGCTTGACGATTTGAAAGATAATCCCGAAAAATATATGGGTACTTTCGGCTATCCTGCCAGCGAAGGTTATTCACAAAATATCGTTCAGGCAGTTTTGGACAGCAGGACAATCGATTACAAGGATTTTCAATCAATCAACGATATGGTTATTGCAATGCTCGGCTGGGTAATCGATGTTAATTTTGTGCCGACTTTGCGCCAAATAAAGAGCCGCGGTCATCTTGAAAAACTCGTAAATTTTCTCCCCCCTGCCGACGATATTCGCAGAGTTGCGGGTCATATACAGAAACAGCTTGAGACAAGAATTAATAAAGGTTAAAGAAACTTCTCAAAATTCAAAAATAGAGATTGCCTGAATTCTATTTCAACAAATTCAACAAAATTGTTCAATATTTTGTCACGCCCGCAAAAGTAGGTATCCATAAGTTCAATATATATGAGAGCCTGGATTCCCGCTTACGCGGGAATGACAGGGTATAATATGGGGATGCCAAATCCGAAAGTTTTTTGAAATGGCATTAGAATAAAGAAAGTTCTTTTTCGGACATTTCAAAGAATTTTCTCGGCGATTCTGGCATTGCTGTTCGGCGACTTAAGTATGCAGTTTCAATGAATGCCATTACGCCGAGGTCGAGACGGCTGCTGCTGCGGAGTTTATACTTTTCCGGCTCAAGAATCGCCCTGCCGATATCGATAAACATTTCCGTTATGCACTTTTCAGGTTTTAGAGGATATTTATTTTCATTAATCAGCGAGCCGTTATTGTCGTAAACGGCAAGTCGATTGGGCGTAGCGACGATATTATTATCCGCTCCGTAAATTCTGACGGGGGCAACCGAACCTGTGCCGGTCTGGGCGGCGGCAAGAAATGTGCCGATAAGGCCTTGTTTAAAAACCAAAGAGGCGTTCACCGTGTCCTCGCCAAGATACTGTTTGGCCCTTCTGTCGGCGCCTTTGTTGGTCATAAGCGCGTAAACCTGCTGCGGCAGGGCAAAATTCGCAGCGATGAGACTGAGCAGTTCGAAACAGTCGTTAAGGAGCACCCCCCCGCCGTTGAGTTTCGGGTCGGCAAGAGAATCGGAGGCTATCGGCTGGAAAAAATCATTGCCTAAAGATGCGCAAACATTGAGAAAATAATACTGTTTCTTATCTACGGTTTTGAGATAATCGGTCAGACATTCATAGCCTGGCGCAAATTTGGACGGGTTTGCGGTAATATACTGTACCTTATTTTTTTTCGCCAGGCTTACCAGTTCGTTGGCCTGTTCAAAATTCGACGCTGTGGGGCTAAGTTTCAAGATGTGGCATTTTTTGTTTATTGCCGATTTTACAAATTCGACGCATTTATAGAGCGGCTCGGCAACAATTAGAAGTTCAATATCATTCTGCAGAATGAACTGTCTGTAATCATCGAAGGCCGAGCAGTTATATTTATGAGCGATTTTTTCGGCGTTTGCTAAATCTGTGTCGGAAACAGAAATAATTTCGTAGAGGCCGGTTGATTGCGCAATTTCCAGCAGTTGCGGCATCGCCCTGCCGAGCCCCAGAGAGGCTGTTTTAAGCCTGATGATTTTTTCCTGCTGCTGGTCCGACATAACTCACAGGGAAATATTTTTATTGTCGTCCTCTGTTTTATCCGTCATAGAGTAGCCTTTGTCCTGCCGATTATGGTTAACCTTGAGTTTCTGCATATAAAGATTGTACGCATCATCAGCATTAAGTCCGACACATTGAGCAAGACTTATCCAGAAAAACAGCATATCAATAACTTCGACGCGGGCGTTTTGTAAATCGTGGAGTTCAAACCTTCTGCCCTGCTTTGCCTCTTTGCACCAGTGTTTCCAGTAAGTACAATCCCGCAATTCTTCCAGTTCGTTGCTCATCGCGGCGATGTAATTATTAACCCACTGTCCTGCCGTTGCGGGGTCAAAATTCTTTCGCAATTCTTTAGCGTCAAAACCGGTACGCTTATTTAATTGTGCCTGCTGCTCAAAAAGTTCTTTCAACATATTTGAAGACCTCATTCCTGGCGTATTATGTGTTCTATGTTCTCCGTAAGGAGTCCATAGGACTGTTTTCTATATTCTATTTTTTTGGAATAATAAAATGTTCCGGTACGGGAAATTCCGAGCAAAGCATAAGTGATTCCTTGCCGATTTGCGCGATAGCTTCTTCATTGTCGATATTCTCGGCCACCCTGCTTATCAGAGAAGCGATAATTTTCATTTGTTCTTCTTTCATACCGCGGGTCGTAATGGCAGGCGTTCCAATGCGCAGGCCGTTCGGATTGAAAGGTTTGGCAGGGTCGCCTGGAATGGTGTTATAATTTGTTTCTATCCTTGCGCGGTCGAGAGCTTTTGCCAATTTCTTGCCGGGGATATTTTTGCTGCGAAGGTCAATTAAAATTAAATGATTGTCGGTACCGCCGCTGAAAAGTTTGAAACCTTTTTCGAGAAGGCTATCGGCAAGCACTTTCGCATTTTTGATAACCTGTTTTGCGTAAGAAGCAAATTCCGGCGTGTCGGCTTCTTTAAGCGCGACGGCAAGAGCGCTGATAGTGTGCATATGCGGGCCGCCCTGCAAGCCGGGGAATACGGCTTTGTCAACCGCTCCGGCGAGTTCAGCTTTGCATAGCAGCATTCCGCCGCGAGGACCGCGAAGAGTTTTGTGCGTGGTCGTCGAAACAACATCGGCGAAAGGCACGGGGCTCGGGTGCAGACCGGCAACGACAAGACCGCTGATATGTGCGATGTCGCTTAGGTGATATGCTC
>JAQTQF010000089.1 GCA_028712345.1 Phycisphaerae bacterium
GTATACAATTTGTTACTCTTGATGTTGACGGCTATCCGCTGCCGACCGATGAGTATCTGTGGCTGGTCGGCCAAGCTTCCAGGGGTATGCGCGGCGAAATACCAGTAAACGCAACCAGACCGGCTCGACCTTAAGAAGTATGGTGTTATCTCAGTTTGAGCTGCTTATATTTACTGCGGCGATGAGAGAGACGGTCCGGGTTTTCTGCTTGGATTTTCTCTTCGTAAGTTGCGAAATTGCCGCAGAACCATTGTGTTTTACTGTTACCGTCAAATATCAGCAGGTGGGTGCATATCCGGTCGAGAAAAAATCGGTCGTGGCTGATGACCATAGCGCAGCCCTGAAAATTGATTATCGACTGCTCAAGAACTCGCATAGTATTTACATCAAGGTCGTTTGTAGGTTCATCGAGAAGCAGAAGATTTCCGCCTTTGCGGAGCATTTTCGCCAGGTGGATTCTGTTTCTCTCACCGCCTGAACATTCCGATACTTTTTTTTGCTGCTGCGTACCTGAAAAATTATACTTGGCGACATACGCGCGTGAGGCCACTGAAACGCCGCCGACGATGATGGAGTCCCTACCGTCGGATATTTCCTCGAATATGGTTTTATTGTCATCTAATGCATCGCGATGCTGGTCAACATATCCGATAGATACGGTATCACCTGTTTCGATACTGCCGGAATCGGGCTTTTCCTGATTTGTTATCATTCTGAAAAGCGTTGTTTTGCCGATACCGTTAGGCCCGATGACCCCGACAATCGCGTTTGGGGACAGTTCAAACGAACAGCGGTCAAGCAGCAGGTTTTCGCCGTACGCCTTGGAGACATCCTTAAAAGAGAGCACCTTGTTGCCGAGCCGCTGCCCCGTTGGTATTTGTATCAGTACTTCCGATTGTCTGTCTTCTGCCGATTGGCTCGCTAATTCGGAATATGCGTTAATACGCGCCTGATTTTTTTGATTTCGAGCCTTGACGGAAGTGTTAATCCATTCCAATTCGCGGGCAAGGGTTTTTTGTCTCTGCGATTCTTTCTTCTCCATTACGCGCAGAAGTTCCGCCTTTTGCCCAAGCCATGAAGAATAGTTCCCCTCGAAAGGCAAACCTCTGCCCTTGTCAAGTTCAAGTATCCATTTTGTAATGTTGTCTAAAAAATAGCGGTCGTGAGTTGCGATAATCACTGTGCCGTGATAATCCCGCAGTGCCGTTTCGAGCCATTGAACGGTTTCTGCGTCGAGATGATTCGTCGGCTCATCGAGCAGAAGCAAATCAGGTTTTTCGAGCAGAGCTATCGATATAGCGACGCGTCTTCGCTCTCCGCCCGAAAGTTTGCTTACAGGCATATCGTCCGGCGGCAAAACCATCGCGTCCGAGACAATATCGATAAGGCGGTCGGTTTCCCATCCGTCGCAGGCGTCAATTTTATCCTGATAGCCGGCCAGATCTTCCAGCAGTTTATTCATCTGGTCGTCAGACTGCGGCTCGGCCAACTGCTCGGATATTTTATTGAATTGTTCAATCATATCCAGAGTAGGCTTGATTGCTGTCATAAGATTTTCTCTGACAGTTTTGTCTAATTCAAGCTGAGGCTCCTGGGCGACATATCGCAGCTTCATTGCGGGAGCCAGTCTTGCCTCGCCCTGAAAATCCTTGTCCAGTCCCGCCATTATTTTCAACAGCGTACTTTTGCCCGAACCGTTTTCTCCTATTAAGCCTATTTTCGCGCCGTAAAAAAATGACAGCGATATATCGCGAATAACTTCCTTGCTGCCGTAACTTTTGCAAACATTGCTCATCTCAAATATAAATTTGGGAGGCATATATCGTTATTCCTTTTATAGTTGAACTGTAGTTGCCGAAAGGACGAGATTTTTCAGCTCCTCCTCCGCAGGCAAGTTGCCGAAACTTGCTATTTGGTCAAGAGCTTTTTGGCGATAATACTCTATCCGGGATTCAGTGTATTCAATACTTTTAGCAGCCCTGAGAGCCGCAAGGATTTTGCCTGTATCGGGCCTGTCGGAATCAAGCAGTAACATAAGTTCGTTTTTGGCTGCCGGACTTAGTTTGCTTATTGCGTAAACGATCGGCATAGTCAGAATCTTACTCTTAAAATCTCTTCCGACAGTTTTTCCCGTTTTCTCTTCGCTGCCGCAGATGTCAACAAGGTCGTCTGCTATCTGAAAGCAGATGCCGAAATTCATTCCGGATTCATACAACCGTTCGCAAATATTTTTATCCGCTCCACAAGCCATTGCACCGAGTCGGCAGCAATCGGCAAAAAAGACAGCGGTTTTTTTTGATATTATCTCGATGTATTGTTCTATTGTTACGGAAAAGTCGCCGCCAAACGCGTTTTGGAGCATTTCGCCCCTGCATATAGTCTGTGCCATTTGGGCAAACAGCAAACTGATATCGCTTCTCTGTATGGTTGCGACAATTTCAAAGGCTTTGCTTAGAAGGTAATCTCCAAGCAGAACGGCAAAGTTTGCGCCCCACAAATTATTAGCGGTCGCCCGAAATCTCCGTTTGCTTCCATCGTCTATTACATCGTCGTGCAGCAGCGTAGCGGCGTGAACCATTTCTACCACGGCGGCAAGCTTTATATGTACGGGGTTTAATTTGCCGGCTAACTTGCCGCTCAGCAGAAGACTGCTGGCGCGAAGCATTTTTCCCTGCTGTTCTTTTAGATAATCAACAAAGGGCGCAAGTTTATCTTCGGGGCAATCGAGCCGGGCACACAGAAACTCCCTGACATCAATAATATTATACATTTCTTAATAGCTTATTATAAAATATGGAAAAACAAAATCAAAAAACCTAATAGCTGAGACAGCATAGACATAATCAATGTGGGAAAATAATCTATTTTCGAGCAAATATCCATATTTTTTTGTAATCGCCGCTGCCTCAACAAGACAAACATTCAGATTTGTCATTTCCGCATTAAGACAACCTCTAAAAACTTGTTCTCACGAAAGTGTGGATATTATTGCCAGGAGCGAAGCGACGAATCAATCTTAATTCTTATTTTGGCGTAAGCCATCCCTAAGTGGACAAAAAACGAGATTCTTCCCCCGCCTTCGGCGGGCTCAGAATGACAGGGTACTGAGGGCTTAGAATGACAAGCCGCATTTTTAGAGATTCCCTTAAGTATAGGATAACAAAATGCTGGACAAACTTTAAGACGGTTTTAGAATCTCCATTTGACAATTGCCAAGGCTAAAATGCCCCAGTAAAAGAGCGTTCCCAAAAGCAGGACGGTTTTTGCGCCGATATTATACTTCTGCATAGCGGCGGATTTGCGAAGAATCAGGAGAGTAACCGCAAACACCGCCAACGCGACAACTACCCATATATAATTTGCTATAGGGTCCAGCGTCTTAAGTATGGATGCATCTACCGTTATAGTCTTGTCGTATATCCCCTTTGCTGCCTCAACGCCTTTCGGCTCGGATAAGGCATATTTGAAAAACGGCACTCGCGAGGCCATTTTGAATATTCCTTTGACCGCATGGGTGCAGGCAATCGTAGGCAGCAGCAGAAGTCCGAAAGCCCCTGCAATACTGCCGAAACTTTCCTTTGAGAACAGCTTTGTCAGCATTACGGTTATTAAAAACAGCAGGGCGGGCAGCACTATAAACAGCACCGTTCCTTCCAGCAGGTTCGCCGTAAGAGCGGTTGTTTTAAAACTGCCGGCTATTGTTTCCGGAAGCCACATCAGAATCTTTTTAGTAACCGCCCATTCCGGAAGAATGTCATATATTACGAATGCACCCACCAGCATAATACAACCCACCTCGGCGGCCTGCAGCTTAGTCTGACCGAAAAAATCGGCAAACGGCTTCCTGAAGGAAAACTGCAGATTATTGTTTGGACATACTTTCAGGCATTGCGTACACAGGAGACAGTCGCGATTGTCGCTGATTTTCGCAGGGTAGAGGTTGCTTGTACAGGAGCGATTGATGAGATTGTAGTCATTGTCCTTTGCTATGCAATCTTTTGTATTGCACGCTGTGCATATCGATAAATCATTTGCCCGCCACTTGAAGATTGAAACGAATGAATACAGACCGAGCAGATGGGCTATCGGGCAAATATAGCTGCAAAACGCCCGCTTCTCGAATATTAAACTGGTCAGCAAAACTGCTCCAAACAGCGCAAGCAGATAAACAGCCATTCTGTTCGGCACCCGATGTATTCCAAAACCGTACATCCCTACAATCAGGACAACCGCATATAAAATACTTATGACCCATCTGCTTTTTAGTATATTTGGAACTTGCCGCTTAAGTCCAACCTTTACGGTTATCGCAGAAACCAACTCCATCGGGCAGACCATACACCATACGCGCCCAAGCAAAACTGCGGAAAGCAGCATTAACGGCCACCAGTACGACCAGACAAGCAAATTCGCCAGATTCGTATTTCGCAGCACTTTAGCGAAAGACATATCATTTGTTTCAATACCCAGTCCGCCTGCGATAATCAGGCAGAAAGCACCGAGCATTACGATTTGAGGTACAAGCGGAAACCAGCGAGAGGCCAATAAAGCACGCAGCCATTTAATTTTCAGCAAGTTCATACTATTACTCCTGACTTATAGTTTACCTTACCTTACGCCTTAAACAACAGAAACTGTCGTTTCTACATTCCCAGCCTGTCGCAAGGTTATGGCGAGACAGGCGGCCGCAGCCGTGAAAGTCCAATAGCTGGTAATTGATAACTTTTTCTTGTTACCAAGTCCAAATCAGATTGTATCTTAGTAATATTGCAGGGTCATTTGCGCTGTTATTATAGAAATTACCCGGACAGAACATCTCGGCTTCCAGTTGGTGTTTTATATGTTCACTGGCTGTGTAAACAATCTGCACTCTGGGCAATTGGCCGCGGAAAATGCCGCTTCTGCTCAAAGCGCCTGTTCCGCCTGCCGCAGTGTTTTCATCGGCGAACAGCAGACTGTAACTGCATCGCATCTCGGTTTTCTCGGTCAGCATAGTTACCCATTCGACATAGCCCCTGTGCATATTGGAACTGTCGGCGCTTCTGCCGTCAAGACCGTCTATGCCGCCCTGATACAACGCGCTCCAGGTATCGATTCGTCCCCAGCCTTTGTCGAAGTTTTTATTTATATCATCATTACCTGACAGATATTCATAGCCGAGAATTATCCTGTTTTTCTTTTCATCGTTGAAATTGTAAATCAACTGATTATTCGTTCCAAAAGCGGCAAGGCTTCTGCCGTTTTTATGCCCAAACTGCGGAGCAAATTCCATACAGTACTGCCAGTTATCGTCGAGCCTGCCGTACTTCATCATACCGAGTGTATAAATCTCGCCTTCAGAACCGGTGGCTCTTGTCCGCTTGGTATCATGCTGGTAAATGAAGTAGAAATCAATACCGGCATCCTTACCCTGCTTCTTGGCTAAATACAATATCCCCCCCTGTTCGTCCTGCTCGGAAAAATCGTCATCCCTGTCGTTAAAAGGCTGCAATAGTTTCGCGCTGTCGGCGTGATTGCTGACTAAAACCAAATCTGCCGTTACATCATCGTCAAGTTTATATGTAAATCGCAGGGCGTCAAAAAATCCCGTCCGACCCCCGTCAAGAGCGGTGCCGTCGCTAATCAGCCAGCTGCTGCCGAGCTTTAAATCCTGTCTGCCGGCTACAATCGTCAATGGCATATCGAATGCGTTGCGCCATGTGAAATTCAGCCGGTCAAAAAGTAATTCATGCCGGGTTAATTGCTTGTTCATTGAAGGCGGACGGACATAATATCGCGGCTCGCCTGCAAGACGAATATTAAAATCAAGGTCGTCGTTAATCTTTACCTTTACCGGAAATCTTATGCGAATTCTGCCGTCAATTCTGTCGTGTCCGACTTGCTTTCTATTGAGATTTCTTGCATCATCGTATTCAGCGCGAAGTCTCACTTCCAAACCAAGCTCCAGCCAGTCGGTCGGATGCTTGAAATCTTTTTCTTTTATAGGGGCTTCCTCAGTATAGGAACCTTTTACTAATCCGCGTGCCGGCTGACAAAACGCTAAAAAGACCATCCCGGCGATCATTAAACAGAGTACTTTCCCTTTCATCAAAAACTCCTTAAATAAAGTAAGAACCAAAAAAGTCTCGTTATATGGCGATTTTCGTGCAACCGAAATCTAATGTTTTTTCCTGGTTACGGGTAGATTCTGTATTTAAAAACATTACGGCCAATAGTCGGTATGATATAAAAACATAAACGAGTTGCAAGGGAAAATGTAAATATTATGAGGCATTTAGTATTTTGTAGCCCTTATGTCCTAAATGCTGTATGCTATTAAAAAATTATTTTGACCGGCCATGAGCATAATCGAAAAATTTCTTTCTTAAAAGCCCGGTTATCCTGCCCGGCTTGCCGTCGACGATTTGCCTGCCGTCAATTTCTACAACGCCGATAACCTCAGCGGCTGTGCCGGTAAGAAACATTTCGTCAGCGACATAAAGGTCGAACCGGGTCAGATTTTTTTCGACAACTTCGATGCCTTCCTTTTTCGCAAGGCGAATGACGACCGCTCTTGTGATTCCTTCAAGAGAACCTGCCTGAATGGGCGGAACATTTATAACGCCGTTCTTAATAATGAAGACATTATCTCCGGTAGCTTCGGCAACGAAACCTTCGTGGTTATACATAATCGCTTCAGGTACGCCGGCATCGAGAGCTTCAATTTTGGCAAGAATATTATTTAGATAGTTAAGGCTCTTTACCTGCGGCGGAATCGCAAGCGGATGATTGCGAATTGTGCAGGCGCTGATTACCCTCATACCTGTTTCGTAGAGGTCTCCGGGATAAAGCTGAATGTTATCGGCGATAATAATTATCTGAGACTTCTCACAAACAAAAGGATTAATGCCCAGCGAACCGACGCCGCGGGTAACGATAAGACGGATATAGCCGTCAACAACACCGTTAGCCTCAACGGTCTTTCTGGTTGCATTAGCCAACTGCTCGGGAGTCATATCAATTTTGAGCCTTATGACCTCGGCCGATTCGTAGAGCCTTTTTAGATGCGCATCGAGTTCAAAAATCTTTGAGCCGTAAACGCGGATACCCTCGAAAACACCGTCGCCGTAAAGCAGACCGTGGTCGAAAACGCTGATTTTAGCGTCTTTTTCATCTACAAGAGCGTTATTAATCCATATTTTCAATGCCATAAAAACTCCATAGCTAAATTATTTATACCGAGGCGACTATGCCGTCAACCAGCGTTATCACTCGTCCGGCCCGCGAGGCGATT
>JAQTQF010000090.1 GCA_028712345.1 Phycisphaerae bacterium
TTCAATCTTTTTATTATATGTGTTCACATAAGAGGAACGGTATGCAACCCTGTTCGTAATACTTTTTGGTTCTGTTCTGGCAGTCTTGTTAAGGACAGGAATGTCGAACAAACGGATGTTAAGGAATGAAAGAGATATGAATAGATGGAAATGGTCAGTTATTTTTCGTATCAGAAAGGGATAAGTTTATGAAAGATTTACTTTTAATTTTTACTGTCATACCGGTCTTTATCATCCTTCTGGTGGTAATTTCCAGGACAGTAAAGGAGTCTCTAAAATTCGATGGCCCAGCCAGCTTAATTCTTTCGATTTGCGTATCGGCTTTGGCCACGATTGGCTTAAACAGCCATCTCAAAGGAAATGTCGGGGTTATTTTGATTCCGTACGCAACGCTTGCGATATGCATGCTTTTGGCTGGCATAGTTGCTTTCCTGTTTAAGTTCAGAGGCAAAGCAAAAGATCGTTCTTCAGATATGCCACCAAAGAATCCGCCACAACCAAGCATTGACGATAGAAGAAAAAACCAAACAACAGTTAATGACCGGACGAGAAGATAACAAACAATTTACATAGAAAGGTATGTTAATATGAAAACTTACACTTATCAGATGAAAACAGGAATAGTAAGGACACCGGAGTTTGAGCGCAAAGGTTTGGCTACGCACGGTGTTAATGTAGGCCTCAAATGCGGCCATGAATGCACATATTGCAGTACCCCGACTATGATTCGGGCACATAAAGCTTTTAAAAATTTAGGACTTTCCGCATTCAATACAGGGTATGCAGTAATTGATACTGATACGCCCAGACGCGTTGCTCGCGATGCAAGGCACACTAAAAACAGAGGCATAGTTCAGCTTTGCACAATATCGGATGCATGGTCGCCTGAAGCTCAGGAATATAACTTGGGACATAAATGTCTTGAAGCAATACTTTCTGAACCAGGGTGGATGGTTAGAGTTCTAACCAAAAACACTGCTGTTGAAAAAGATTTTGATGTTATTTCAAAATACAGAGACAGGGTACTGCTTGGCTTAAGTATTACTGCAACTCTGGATAAGGCCGGCATTATTTCCATAACTGAGCCGAATGCCTCGCCAATTCCGGAACGCTTGAGAGTTATGCAAAAAGCCAAGGCAGAAGGACTGCGTACTTACGCTATGTTATGTCCTTTGCTGCCAGGCATCGCAGATTCGCCGGAACAAATCGAAGAACTCGTCAAAACAGCAGTCGATTTTGATGCAGAAGAGATTTTCGCAGAAGCTGTAAATCCCAGAGGGCGCGGATTGATTCTTACCCAGCAAGCCCTTGAAAGAGCCGGTTTCCATAATGAGGCCAAAGCAGTTGAGGCAATTCGCAGTCAGGTAAATTGGTCGCAATACGTTGCCAGGCTAATCAGTAACCTGCAACAGAGCGTCAGAAAACACTCTGATATTAAGAAATTGCGATTCCTGCTGTACCCGAAGGGGCTTGAAGTATGCGACCTTGAAGTCATTAAGCAGGATGATGCCGGAGTTGTTTGGTTGTAACTATTACCTTCTCGAATATTTACTCGGTTGAGATTGCACAAGAAATACAAACAAGAAGGTAGTACAGAAAAGAAAGGCTAACAACAATGAATAAAAAACTAACACAACAGGAAATTGATGCATCCCTGCATCAGTATCCGCCAGTACTGACCCCGGAAGAAGCTGCCAGACTTTTGCAATTGAAGATATCAACGTTGTATCGGCATTTGTCCGAAGGAAAGTATAATGGTGCCGTTAAGAGGGGGAAACCCATTCGTTTCTGGCGAGACCGGCTTATTCAGGATTTTATGATGGGATAAAATTTTTCCAAAAAAATCTCTTGCGCTTCTAATCCAATGCGCTACAATTGATGCGTAAACCGATTTTTGAATAAGGTGTTTATTATGAAATTCGTGAATAGGGAACATGTTGACGGAACAGACATTGCCATCGGACAGAGAACGTATATTTCCAATGGAAAAGAGAAAGTCTGTAAAACTTACAGTGCCGAATACCGTGATTCCAATGGTAAACAGTTTATTGAGCCGCTTGGCACAACCAATAAGCTAATAGCACGGCGTGCCGCAATAGAGCTTCAGCAACGGCTTGAAAAAGGGATTGAACGTACCAAACCTTCAAATATAACTGTTGAGGAAATAATCCAGCAGTACATAGAAATTGTTCGAGCCAAGGGGGCTGCTCCAAAAACAGTGGCCAAATACAAAACCGACTTGGAAAAACTTCAGGACTTTTGCACAAGCAAGAAAATTGCTTTAGCTCGCCAGTTCTCTGAAAACGACCTGTATTTATACCGCCAGTATTTGGTGGATAAAAAGTATGCAGATAAAACCGTTCAGGGAGCAATTATCCTTGCCAAACAGCTTTTCAAATGGGCTTGGCGACAGGGGATTTTGCAGTACTATCGTTTAGAAGCGGCCAGTTTTCCAAAGGCCAAGTCGGCACCGCAGCCATGTTTTACCACCGAACAAGTTGACGCTTTAATTATCAAAGCATCTGGAAATGAGAAATTGGCCTTTGCGTTGATGGGCTATGCCGGTCTTAGAATTGGCGAAGTGGAGCAGCTTTGTAAGCGAGATATCATTATAAAAAATAAACAGTTCACGATGATTCATATCTGCCGTGGTGGTTCCAATGGCACTACAAAGGACAGGGAAGATAGATTTGTCCCAATACATCCCAAAATCGCTGAACTTCTTTCTCGTAAAAAAATGGGAGATGATGTTTTGTTGCCTGATATCCGGGCCAGAGAGCTTTTAAAACGTCTTAAAACATTTTGTGCCGAGTGTAAGTTCAATAACCCTATCCAATATAAACTCCATTCGTTCAGACATCATTTTGCGAGTATGTGTGCCAACCACGGCGTGGCTTACAGAAAGGCCTTGGCATGGCTTGGGCATAGCAATTCAGAGATGCTGGACTTGTATTACCATCTCCACGACGACGACAGCCAAAAGACCATGATGGAACTTGCAAAGTCTGGTGCTTCTGACCTTGCCGATGGTGGATTTGAGGACAGTTTGAGGACAGTGGGGCAGTCAAAAATAGTAAAGAATCCGCAAGTGCCTGAATTACAAGAACTTATGGACATGATTTTGGCGGCTCAAGAAAAAACGGAGAGGGCGGGATTCGAACCCGCGGTACAAGCGTTCACTCGTACGACGGTTTAGCAAACCGTTACCTTCAGCCACTCGGTCACCTCTCCGGGTAATCAGGGGCTCACTTTATACCAAATAAACCGATATTGCAAGAAGATTAGACAAATTAAGATACAAGACATACAAAGTCCTGCATTTTGCCGGCGGAGTAATGGGGCAAGGTAGTTATTCGTACATATTTACGAGGATTATTCACCGCCGTGAACGGCCATATCAAGCGAGTAAAGTTTATCCTTACAGGCGATATAAAGTGTTTTATACTCAAGCCCGCCGAAGCTCATATTATTTGCCTGTTGAGCTATTGGAATTCTCGCAAGCTCAACTCCTGCGGGGGAAACAATCCATACGCCGCCCATACCTGTCAGATATAAATTGCCTCGCTCGTCGATTGTCATGCCGTCCGGGTCTGCGTATCGCATACCCGTCAGGTCGGTCGGCTGAAAGAATATTGAGCCAGCCCCGAGTGTGCCGTCGGGATTTATGGGGAAAACCCACCATCGCATTTTGGAAGTGTCGTAAGTGCTGCTTTCGGCCAAATACAGCTTGGTCTCATCTAAGGAAGCAATGATGCCGTTGGGCTGATTCAAACCGTTATTGACCCGCGTTATTATGCCGTCTTTTAAAAGGTATGTTCCCTGGTAAGTCGAACTTGACCAGTTGGGACAGGTAAAGTAAATATTGCCGTTGCTTAGTTGGCACAAGTCGTTAGGTTTTTCATTGTACGGTGCGGTACAAACAATTGTTGTATTCAACGCCCCGGATGGGCCTATCTCGTGACTGCGTATCTGTCTGATATTCTGGTCGGCTGTAAGCAGCCTGCCGTCGATTGAAAGAAACATACCGTTTGCCAGCGGAACATTATTCATCCAGACATATACTGTGCTCGGTGCATCGAGCCGCAGGATTTGCGACGGTGAGGGCGTCATTTTAGTAAAGTAAAGTTTATTAGTGCTCGGATCCCATGTCGCCCCTTCGAAGAAATCTCCTGTATGTGAGTACACCACCTGCAATGTTGCTCCCGGTGCAATTAAATCGGTGGGCAAATCGGCCAGCCAGCTATCGCAGAGAACCTGCAAGTCCAGTTCATCAATAATGCCGTCGCCGTGTGTTGATGAGATATCGCAAAGAGGGTCCCAGCCGGGGCGGTCCATTGTTTCGTACCAGGCATTTGCAAGTTTAGCAAAGTCGGCGAAATTAACCGACCAGTCGCCGTTAAGGTCTGGCCAGCCCGCCGATGTGGCTGAAATTAACAAAAGACAAATAATAAAACCGCACACAAGTGGAGAAAATGGGGACATTTATCCGCCTCCTTTATTCCGAATTTATGGTAGAGGACACACGATTTAGAACCAGCCGTGCTAATGCACCGTTGCGGCAGATAGACGGTAAAACGGAGCTATGCAACGAAGCCCCTTAACCGTATTATGGTACCAAAATTCTGCCGATAAAGCAACTATTTTAACTATTGCGGAATAAAAGACACATAAACACTTTAATGATATACGGTTATACCTTTAAATTTTCGCTTTTATTCCTTCGATTTCAGTAGCACATTTTTAGCAGGCGGTTCTTTAATGTAAGAGGTTTACAATTGCGTCAATGGTTTTTTGTGTTGCGCCCTGATTTTCGATAATGACTTTTCTGCCGTTAGCGGCGATTGCATCGGCATATTCAGGGTTAGACAGGCATTTATCAGCCTGTTCGAAAAGCTGTTCTTTGTTCCTGACTTCAATTGCACCTTTTTTGGCCAGCAGGGCATCGACAGTCTGTTTGAAGTTGAATGTTTCTGTTCCGAAGATTGTGCATTTGCCCATCGCCGTCGCCTCGGCCATATCCGAACCGCCCATCGGGACAAGACTTCTGCCGACAAAGACAAGGGTTGCGAGAGAGTAGAATTTTCTCAAATCGCCCATCGTATCGCCGAGAATCACTGAATTATCATTGACTGTGCTATCACTCTGGCCGGTTTTTACTATGCTGTATCGGGTAATTGAAAAACCGGACTGCACAATCAAATCGGCAACCTCATCAAATCGCTCAGGTTTGCGGGGTACGATGGCAAGTCGCACATTGCCGAAGTCGGGATTTGCTTTTAATTTTTTAAAAACATCGAGAATGATTTTTTCTTCGCCCGGACCTGTTCCGCCCGCAACGAAAAGCCGCTGGTCCTCATCGAGCATATTGGCAAGCTTTTCCGTGCCGGGGATGCTTTCAGTCGTCTCGGCAGTATCGTATTTAAGGCTGCCTGTGATTGCAGCGGCCTCTTTTCTGCCTCCCAGTGCGCAGAATCTTTCGGAATACTCGTTACTTTGTGCAAGGAACAGAGCTACTTTACTAAAGAGAGGTTTTACGAGCGGCCTTATAAGTTTGTACTTCGGAAAGCTGTTATCACTTATCCGTCCGTTGAGGACTACTACGGGGATATTATGTTTTTTTGCGTAGGCAGTAAGATTCGGCCAGACCTCAAGCTCCATAAGCAGACAGATATCCGGCCTTAAATTTTTGAATGCCCGGCGTATAACGGAGGAAAAATCGAACGGATAATAAAAAACGCTCAGTTCGCCGCCGTATAATTTTTCCGCCCGCTCAAAGCCCGTATCAGTAGTTGCGCTGATGACAATTTCATAATCGTCCAATCTTTTTTTTAGTTCCGCAACGATGGTTTTGGTTGCGTTGACCTCGCCGACACTGACCGCGTGAATCCAGATACATTTTTTAGCTGGATTTTTTCTTGTGATTTTACCCAACCTCTGTGCCCAGCCGTTGCGGTATCGCTTCTGTTTTACCGCACGGTATATAATCTTTGGGCTGTATGCAAGCAGGGCGAAAAAATATATAAAATCCAGGAGATATTTCATTTTTGGTTCGATTATCCGTAAATCATCTGATTAATGTTAGCAGGGGAAATGCCACTGTCAAGGTAAAAAGGCAGGGGCGAAGACAAAACCGGCCGACTGTAATTTTTATTGATTTTAAGGGATAAGCAGTTAATATTCCGGACAGGCTGGTTGTCAGTTTAAAAGAGCATAAGGCATAAGAGCATTACGGAAGGAAAAAATGGAACACAAAAAAACGAATTGTCCGGGAAAGGCAAAATATTTAGCAGGCAAGAGAATTCTGCCGAAACCAATTTCCAAAGATACGAGCATTATCAGTCTCGTCGATAATATGGATGCCTATAACGGCGGAAGGCTGCGGGCGGCCTGCCATCTGCTTCGCGACAGATATTCGCAGCCCGATGTTACGGTGGGCTTGAGTCTCGCCGGCGCCCTGACCCCGGCAGGACTGGGACCATCGACGATTATCCCGCTGATGAATCACGGCTTTGTCGATTGGATAGTAGCCACCGGTGCCAATATGTACCACGATATCCATTACGCCTTCAACCTGCCGATGTTCCGCGGCAGCCATAATGTCAATGACGCTGATTTGCGAGATAAGGGCGTAACGCGAATTTACGATATTCTGTTCGACTACGAAGATGTGCTGATGGAGACCGACAGGAGATTGCGTGAAATTCTATGTCGGCCGGAATTCCAGAAGGAAATGGGCACCCGTGAATGCTATTATCATCTCGGCAAAATACTCAGCGAACTGGAGCAGAAAAATAATCTCGGACAGGTGAGTATCCTTGCCGCCGCTTACAGAAACGGTATTCCGGTTTTCACATCTTCGCCGGGCGATTCGACGATTGGTATGAATGTGGCCGGCCTTGAACTTCTGGCCGAGGCCTCCGGCCTGCTGGATAAATTCAAACTCAAAATCAATCCGAGCATTGACCTTAACGATTCGACTGCAATCGTCCTGAACGCCAAAAGATACGAAAAGGGCAAGACAGGCGTTATCCTTATCGGCGGGGGGAGTCCGAAAAACTTTGTGCTCCAGACCGAGCCGCAGATTCAGGAAGTTTTAATGATACCGGAGGTCGGACAAGATTATGATATCAATGTAACTGACGCAAGACCCGATACCGGCGGACTTTCCGGCGCTCCGCCTTCAGAGGCGGCAAGCTGGGGCAAAATCGACCCGACAAAACTTGAAGAGACCGTTACCGCTTAACTCGATGTTACGGTAGCGTTCCCGAT
>JAQTQF010000091.1 GCA_028712345.1 Phycisphaerae bacterium
ATTCCGCCAAGTCCTCCGCCGCTTACGGCGCCAAAACCGGTTGTCGGCAAATAGTCCGAACTGAACAAAAGTACCGAGGAATTCTGACCCGGATTAAGGGATTGCCTCATAAACATATAGCCGGCACTTTGCGGAAACTGAAATGCGAGCGGGTCTATGCCGCCCGATGTACCGTAGTTAGTGTCGGTATATACTATATCAATGCCGCTGTCGCCGGGAATTCCAACCGAGAAAAAATCCACAGCAACATTCGACGCGGAGTTATTGAAAATCTGATAAGCATAGATATATGCCCCGCCGCCTGAAAGGTCATCGCCTCCATATTGCCCTGGAGCAAAAACAGCATATTCAACATCAACATT
Organism: Phycisphaerae bacterium; assembly: GCA_028712345.1. Classification (GTDB taxonomy): domain Bacteria; phylum Planctomycetota; class Phycisphaerae; order Sedimentisphaerales; family UBA12454; genus GWC2-45-44. The sequence goes on from JAQTQF010000091.1 coordinate 363, forward strand.
CAATATCGACGAGGCTTGTGATAAGTTGAATGTAGTTGTGCCTGTAAAGCCGGCCATTGCTGCAGGGTCGTTATAAAGTGAGCCATTGGCGCAGAGAGAAAACGATATAGACGCGAAAAAAATGATTGCGGTTAATTTAAAAAGTTTCATAACAGTTACCCCCATTAAAAACTGTCTGTCAGTCCGCCGCAGATTAACCAATGCGCGCAGAGGCCCTGCACAGTAGTTGTAGAATTACCCCAAAAAGTTTTGCCGCTAATCAATTTCTACAGCAACACAAAATGTAAGCTATATTCAAAAGCTGCTGTTCAAGAAAAAGTTCTACTAACACCCCATTTAAGAATCGCTTGATACTAACGCCATTAAAGCAAATAAATGGGCAAAAGTCAAGCAAATTTTGCCTATTTTAACACAAAACCTCTTTGGTCCGGTAAAAAGCTGCCTGATGATTTTCCTTATGCCTAACAAGTGGAAAAAACTTTAAAAATCAGTTAGCATTATTGTATTACATATTACTGGAGAAAATAAAACTATGACGAACGAGGATTTATCGAAAATCAATCAGCCGAAGCATAAAAACTCAGCCTTAAAGAAACATTTCAAGCTCAGATGGCAAATATCTGTAGTCGCGATTTTGTTTGTCGCTGTGCTTGGCTATATTTTAGTATTTGCTTTAAATAACTGCTCTATCTGGAGTGATAAAAAATTCTCCGGAAAACTTGACGAAGCCATCAAACAAGCCGACAACTGGGTGCATTGCAATGAAGCGGAAATTCTGAGAGTCAAAAACATCGCATTAATAAAAATGTTACAGGAATGTAACTCACTGTACCCACAAGGCAACTTTACCGTAATTTGTAATAAGTTTATGGCGGCGCCTGCTCAACCGGCCTGCTGGAAAGCCCTTATAGACCCGAATTATCCGGTCCAAAAGTGGGAACTAAACCAGGCAATAAAAAAAGAATATATCGATAACAAGTGGATTTTATATGCTATAGCTCCAGATAAAGCAGATATTACGCCCGAGCAGATGCAGTTTTTTTCGCCTGATAAATGGCACGGCCGACAATTAACGCATCAGCTTTGGGGTTTGATTCACCTGCAAAAAAACAGGCCGGAACCTAAAAACGAAAAACTAACCGAACATCTTTGCAATAGAATTTCCCAACAACTTACTTTCAACATAGCAGTAGTGGATATCTATATTCAAAAAATTGCATTCGTGCTGTATGCCGGTCATCCTGAAAAAATCCGCCGTCGGTGGATTGAAATGGTCATAGCTAATCAGCAGTCGGATGGCGGCTGGAATGACAGGTGGCTCTGTTTTGAATCTCGAAGACGGCCGGTATTCAGCTTATCACAGCCCCCAAGCGACCAGCACGCAACGGTACAGGCGTTATGGCTTTTATACCAGGTAAGATACCGTTATCCCCGTAAATTCGGCCTGAATTAACAAACTATACGAATGCAAAAATATAGTTTCATCAACCATTAACTTTTCTGAACGAATTTTTTGATATTGCGGACAGCCTGGCGGAGGCGGTTTTCGTTTTCGACCAGAGCGATTCTCATATAGTGTTCGCCGTTTTCGCCGAACGCCCTGCCGGGAGCAACTACGACATTTGCGTATTCAATCAAATCCATCGCAAAATCGATGCTGCCCTTTCCCTTTGATTGTTCTTCCGGCACGCGTGCCCAGACAAACATCGAGCCTCTGGGCTTTTCAACCTGCCAGCCGATTTTCGAAAGCCCGTCACAGACAATATCTCTTCGCAATTGATATTTCATATTCTGCTCGTCAATATCCTTATCACATTGGCGCATAGCGATAATGCTCGCAATCTGGATAGCCTGAAAAATTCCGTAATCGTAATAGCCTTTTATAGTCGCAAGTGCATCGAGCATTTGCCGGTTTCCAGCAGCAAAACCGATTCGCCAGCCCGCCATATTGTATGGCTTGCTCATTGTGGTAAATTCCACCCCTACATCTTTTGCTCCCTTTGCTGAAAGAAAGCTCGGTGCTTTATATCCGTCAAAACAAGTTTCACCGTAAGCAAAATCGTGAATAACAGGGACATTCAGTTTTTTCGCTATATCGACAACAGTCTCAAAGTAACCGATATCATCAATCGTCATCGCCGTGGGATTATGCGGAAAATTAAGTATCATTACTTTTGGCCGGGGATAAAGTTTTTCGCAAACATCAACTATATTTTTAAGAGACTGCTCATCGTTGCCCAGCGGTACGGTAACGACATTAGCCCCTGCAAGAGCGACAGCGTAAATATGAATAGGAAACGCCGGGTCGGCTACGATAGCGGTATCCCCGGGTCCGAGCATCGCAAGGCACATATGACTGAAGCCTTCTTTACTGCCTACGCAGGCCAGTACCTCCTTATCAGGATCAAGCTCTACGCCCCATTTTCGCTTGTACTTCAGCGCAACTTCTCTTCGCAAATTAAAGACGCCCTTGCTTACGCTGTATCTCTGGTTTCGCGGATCTCGAGCAGCTTCACAGAGCTTATCGACTACTATCTGCGGAGTAGGGTCAAGGGGATTGCCCATGCCCAAATCTATAACATCGATTTGCTGCTGCCGTTTTACAAGTTTAAGGGCATTGAGCTTTCCAAAAAGATACGGCGGGAGCCTTTTTATTCTCTCTGTTGGTTCTATTTTAAATTCTTCCATTTTTATCACTCGCCAAAACTATATTGACTACTGTTTACTGACTACTGCATTTATGTTTTCATCGAATCCAATTCGATAAACGCAATCGGCAGGAAGATGAAAATCGGCAGCCAAGCCCAGACTTCCGGCATTGCCCTGCCGAAAATTACCGCTTCCGATGCGAGAATCTTGGACAAAAACACTATTATATAACACGAACCTGTTAATATAAAGCTGATAAACACCGCAGATTTAAGGGCTTTCGGGTCTCTGCACACCAAAACAGGCAGAGATATCATAAGCATAATGAGATTAACTATCGGGTCTGTAAGCCTGAAATGCTTCTGGGCGTATAATCTGGCCAAATCCTTTGGGCTTTGCTTGGCAAGCTTGACAAGTTCGAATGAACTGAGCAGGTCCATCTGCACCGACTTTCTCCGCACCGGAATATCCTTCGGCATAAGGTCGCTTTTGTATGAGTTGATTTTCTGATAAGGCCTGTCAGACTGCTTAGCGGAAACCGTTAGCAAAACGCCATTGTTGAAATTCCACGATTTCGTATCGCTGTCATAATTTGCAGAATCGGCTTTGATAATTCCCGTCACATCCCAAATAATCGAATCCGGCCTTTGGGTACGGGTAATGATTGTCGGATTGACAATGACATTTTCCTTAACCTTAAACTGAAGTGAGCTGAACAGGCTTCCATTACTATCACTTATGAACCACAAATCATAAGCCAGCGTTTCATCGACCGCATCGTGCGAGCGGACAAGCTTATCGGCCAGGGGGGGAATTAGAAACTCCTGATCTATCACATACAACCCCGTAAACATCAGAGACAAAAACAATATCGGAGCAATTATCCTCTTTAAACTGACACCTGATGCCATTACCGCAACCAGTTCGTTGTTTCTTGTCATCTTGCCCAGCGAGAACACTGCCGCCACGACAGTAATCATTCCCGAAAAATCCCTGAAGTAAAGCAGGCTGTGTCTGCCGTAATACAAAGAGATATTTCTTAAAACATCGGTAACAGTAAAGCCCGCCTGTTCCGTAAACTCGTCGATATTCACAAAAAGGTCTATCATTATCCGCAGCCCCATCAGCACGGCAAAGGCGATGGCATAGCCGGTCAGAAAATTTTTCGTAACATATCGGTCGAGTATTTTCATCTCAATTTCTTAAAAGTTTTCTGTACAGAACAAAAGCATATATCGTGAGCACCAGAAGTCCTATCCACATAAACGCTACACCAAAGCCGGCTCCCGCTTCGGAAGACTGATTCTTGGTTATGTTCTTGCCTGCCATAATAAATATTAACAGCACCGCCGCCGGTATCGAACTTACGCCGAACGCTGTAAGCAAATGTCCGCCTCTGAACCTGATTCCCAGTCCTATTCCTGACAATATCAGCGATATGCACCCGATTCCAAAAACCAGCCTCGAATGAATTTCAGCCTCGATTTCCAGAAATGTAACTCTTATTTTTCTGCTGAGATCTTGTATCAAAATCGCAAGCTGCGGACTTGGCTGGGGAATATACTTATGCTGCTCAACCGTTGCGATAACATCTTCTCCAAGTTTCGCCATAACGCTGCCGGGCAGACTGAGTTCTTGTGCGGTATATCTCGGTTTTACATACTCAACCCCCCTGTCAAGCCAGAGGGCATTGGGAAAAGTGATTATCAGTAAGGTACTGGGTCTCTTTTCCGTTTCTGTAGAAAGCTGCAAAAAAAGTTCCTGCCCTTTATAGCTTTTCAGGAGCTCGCCGCTTTTTCTGTCATATTCGAACAACGACACTTCACCAGTCAGCTTTATCTGGTTCTGTTCTTTTGCGATTGAGCAGTTTTTGCCGGAGAACCGTATCAGCTTATCTTTGTTGTAAAGCTGATAAAAATTATTATTAGGCTCAGCCACAACTTTACTGATTTCACCGGCAAGCAATTCCATTGCCATTCTTTCGTACGCATCCCAGGCCGTTACGGCAATGGGATAATATGTAATCGGCGAGGTCTTGATTGCATTTATCTGCTCGATTTTCTTAAATTTGACATCGTCTTTCATTAGCGATGCGAACTGACCGATAACCGAGATAGCTTTAAAAAAGATGCCACCATACTGATCGAACTGAAAAGCGTTTTTAGCAAACACTTTGACTTCGCTGGCTCCACCGCTACTACTGTCAAAGTTAATCGTTGCCGACTCTGCCGTGATAAGCTTTCTATTTATACCTTTTTCGGTATCCATAATCACAACACCAAACAAACTGGAGCTTTTCGCATCCGCGGCGTCTGCGTAAATCCTGAACTGTCCTCCCGGCAGATTATAGTAACCCTGCCTGTGAATATTCCTGAACAGGATTTGTTTTGCGTCGGCTTTTATGGAACTTTCCGCGCGGTGTACATACGCAGGGACGATATGAAAGCTCAATATAAGATTTGCGATTGCTACCACAATTGCCAGTATCAGACCCGGATAAACCAGCATCGCAGGACTGATGCCGCTCGCCTTGCAGGCATCGAATTCATTATCAGCGGCAAATCGGCCGTAAACCAATGATGTCGCGAACAGCGCCGCCACCGGCAAAACAAATGTCATTGTTATAGGCAGAAAATATCCGAGCAGATCGACGACCTGGGCCGGGCCGACTCCATATTCCTGAATAGGCCGAAGCAGGCTGCCGAGACTCATTATCACGCTCAGCGCAACTGCCGAAAGTACAAACACTTTCAGAAGTTCCCTAAAAATATATCTATGCAGTATAAAGACCATAATAATTCCACAGTTATTGTCGTCAAATATGCTTTTTTTGCAACAAAAATAGTTAATAGCTTCTAAATTCATTTTAATTGACCTAACCGCCTTTCGAGCGTAAACTTTACGGCCTTATGCCAAAGAAAATGATAATAAATGCTGATGATTTCGGACTTTGTCAGGGTGTTAATGATGCTGTTGCCGAGGCTCATACTGCCGGCGTTTTGACCAGCACAACCATTATGGCCAATATGCCCGCTGTCGATAATGCCATAACCATCGCCAAAAGCACCCCATCTCTCGGTGTCGGTATCCACCTGAATGTTCTTCAGGGCAAACCGATATCAACCGACCGAAATATCAGATTACTCATCGATGGGTCCGGGCAGTTCAAATACTCAGCTTCAAAGCTGGCCGTTATGGCCCTTACGAACACAAAAATCTGCAAGGCCATTGAAGCGGAACTTTCGGCCCAAATTGCCTCTATTATCGACAAGGGCTTAAAACCGACCCATCTTGATTCTCACAAACATTTTCACTGCTTATCGCCAATCTGGCGGATTGTATGCTCGTTGGCAGAGAAGTTTAATATTTCAGCTATTCGCTGGCCGTGGGAGCCGGAAACTCTCTGCGGCGGCGACTGGCCGAAGGTAGGAGTTAAAGATAAATTCCGTGCCTATATCATAAGACGGATGGCTCTTGGCTGTCAGAAACTTGACAGCAGGTTCATTAAAACTGATATTTTTTTCGGTGTTACGCATACCGGCAGGATAGATGATAAATTCTGGTCGGAGCTGGGGCAAACCCAGTTTGCAGGTATCGCCGAGGTAATGACACATCCCGGCTATCCGCAGGGACTGGGAAAAACAAGACTCGTTGAGCAGAGACAGGTTGAGCTTAAGTGGCTCTGTGCAGAATCGACAAAACAAATCCTTGCCCAAGCGGGCATTGAGCTGATACATTATGGAAATATTGACAGGGAATAATGATGGAGCAGACAAAAATTAAATATTCGATTGTCGTGCCTTTATATAACGAAGAAGCCGTCGTACAGGAGCTTTACGAACGATTGACAAAGGTGATGCGCCAGACCTGCGAAACATACGAACTTATCCTCGTCGATGACGGCAGTGAGGACAAAACACTCGAAAAGCTGAAAACTATCGCTCAGAAGGACGACCATGTTGTCGCGGTCGAGCTTCGGCGCAATTTCGGACAGACTCCCGCTCTGGCGGCGGGCTTTGACCATACAAACGGCGAAATAATTGTAAGTATAGACGGCGACCTCCAGCATCTGCCGGAAGAGATACCGAACTTCATCGAAAAAATTAATGCCGGCTACGATGTCGTCAGCGGCTGGCGAGAAAAACGAGATGACAACCTCATAATGAGAAAGATTCCCAGCAGAGCGGCAAA
>JAQTQF010000092.1 GCA_028712345.1 Phycisphaerae bacterium
AGCCTTTCTATACCGATATGAGAAGTCTATTTGGTGAGTACCAGTGGCGTATGTCTGATACCTGGACTATGTTTCTTGGCGGACGCTATGACTGGCATAATTATCTGCCTGATCATATGTTCTCTCCGCGTGCGGCTCTGGTGTGGACTCCCAATGAAAAAGATACTATTAAGATGATGTGGACAAAGTCTAACCGCGTCGGCAACGATTCCACATTGCGAGAAGGTTATCTTCTGAACCAGGCGGATTCTTCTGTATCTGACCATACTGATGTTGAAACTATTGAAACTTACGAACTCCGTTACGAACGGCAGCACACCAAGAGACTCTGGTTGGCGAGTTCTTTGTTTTACAATATTCATAATCCTGTGGGCTGGAGCGGCAGTACGACCACTAAAGAGGCTATATTGGGTGAGATGCGAAGTATAGGTTTTGAGCTTGAAGCTGCCTATCATACGGATCGCCTGCGAGTTATCTTTTCACACGGTTATACAAAACTGGTTGGTTACTCACAGGGGAAAACTGTTCAGTGGACGGCTCTCACTGCTGCGGGACAGGAGTACGGTATGGATTTTGCCGGATGGGACAATCATGTCAGTAAGCTGCGAGTTGAGTATGACCTTACTGAAAAATGGAGCGTCGACGGCTCGTTGCAGGTTTTATGGGGTTCGCCTGGAAAGTCAGATTTTGTTGATTGGCGAAGAGAAGTTCTGGGACTGCAGGACGACCATATTTACAGGGGGGGCATTTTCCTGAATCTTGGTTTGCAATGCAAGGCTAACGAAAATCTTCTCGTGAGATTTGATGCCTACAATGTCCTTGGTTTTATCGACAAGGATTACAACGCATATAAGGTGCTCAGTGATGGTGATACTGCCGCAAACGGCGGGACTCTCCAGCAACAGGAATATATTACAGCGTCGCCGGCATTTGGCGTCTCTGCAACCTATAAATTCTGATAGTGGAATCTGTCGATATTAGTTGCCGGCAGTATTTATAATTACAACAGCGACCGATGATATTTATTTGAGCCAATATCGGTCGCTTTTTTTGTGCCCTCTCTGCATTTCCACTGGTTATGAGTTTAGGTTAAACGACCTATAATGTTTGTGTTATATAAATTTTTGTGGTTTTTTTGAGTTAAAGCTTCATTTCCGTGAATTACCTGCCTGATTATGCCGATTTTAAATACAAAGGTGGCACCAGTATATGCTGAAGGTGTTAGCCTGAAATTGTTAATGAAAATAAGAATTTATATTTTGATGGTTGCAATGTTGGTCTTGCTTGCAGGGACAGGGACGCAAGTGCAGGCTGATTCTGCGGCCAGTAAGGAATATCAGGTTAAGGCGGCGTTTTTATATAACTTTATTATGTTTGTCGAGTGGCCGCATGGGAAAATAACAGATGGCAATGAGCCTTTGATAATAGGTATTATTGGTAAGGATCCCTTTGAAGGGGCTTTTGAGCCTATCAAGGATAAGCTGATTAATGGCAGAAAAGTTGTTATCAAACGGTTTGAAGGTCTCGAAAAACTGAGGAAATCTGAAGCCGAGATGAATCGGGCGATTGAGGAAGTCAGAAAAAGCCAATTGTTGTTTATTTGTCGTTCAGAGGAAAAGGTAATTGCACAAATTGTGGATCTCATTAAGGGAGCTAATGTACTGACGATTGGCGATATGCCGAAGTTTCTTGAATCCGGCGGCGGGATTATAAATTTTGTTATGGAAGAAGAGAAGGTCAGATTTGAAATTAATGGAGTTGCTGCCGAGGCAGCTGGACTTAAGATCAGATCTCAGCTTTTAAGACTGGCTAAAAGAGTAATAGAGGCAAAAAAATAGTTATATGATTATTTTACGAAATATGGCGATTAAGTACAAATTGATGACAATTATCATGTTGTCATGCACTATCGGTCTGATACTGGCAGGTGGAGCCTTTATTGGATGGGAGCAGCGCGTATTTCGCACAAGTATGACGCAAAACCTTTCAACGCAGGCAAAGATGATAGCTGACAACTGTAAAGCGTCTCTGGCATTTCAGGATACTCAGGACGCTGAGAAAATATTGCAGGCGCTTCATGTAGATTCTTCGATTACAATTGGCTGTGTTTACACCAGCAATGAAGAGCTTTTTGCTGCCTATTATCGCGACTATCCGGAGGTTAAGCTCCAATTGACAAATCTCAGGAGACAGGGTTTTGACTTTAAGGCAGGCTCCTTGACGGTTTCCAGTCCCATTATACTTGATAAGGAAATTATCGGTGCGGTTTTTCTGCGATCGGATCTGACTCCCATGTACACGATGCTGAAACGAAGCAGCCAGATAATTATAGCTGTGTTATTTATTTCGCTGCTGGCGGCTTTCCTGGTTTCGTCGAAACTCCAGACAGTTATTTCTCGACCGATTTTAAATCTGGCACAGCTGGCAAAAACTGTTTCGGAAAGGAAAGATTATACTACTCGAGCTTTAAAGCAGAGTAATGATGAAGTGGGGTTGCTTATCGATGCGTTCAATGAAATGCTTGGGCAAATCCAGAAACGCGACTCAGAGTTATTTGACGCCAAAGAAGGACTGGCCAGGAAGGTTGATGAACGAACGGCGGAATTAAGCAAAACCAATGAACAAATGACTGTGGAAATAGCCGAGCGAAAACAGGCTGAATTGAAGCAGCAAAGCCTGAATGCAGAACTTGAAGAGGCCAATAATGAATTGAAGAACTTTGTTTATATTGCCTCGCACGATATGAGAGAGCCGCTGAGAAAAATCACCTCTTTCGGCACAATGCTTGAAAAATCACTTTCGGGCAAACTTGTTGATGATGATGCGGAGAATCTTCGTTTTATGGTAGATGGTGCAACGCGAATGACCAAGATGATTGAAGGTCTGCTTGTATATTCAAGGGTCAGCACCAAGGCTAACCCTGCAGAGATAGTTGACCTGAATGAAATAGTCCAGCAGCTTCAGCAGCTTGAACTTTCCATTGTGCTTGAAGAAAAACAGGCAACGATAGAAGTGCCAAAACCGCTGCCAAATGTCGAAGTTGACCCTGTTCAAATTCGCCAGCTTATGCAGAACTTCATCGCCAACGGTATAAAATATCAGGCTAAGGGCAATCTGCCTCGTATAACAATAACCAGTAAACCTGCCGCCGATGGTATGATAAGAGTAGAGGTAACGGACAACGGAATCGGTATCGCCCCTGAGAATCAGGGGTCGGTATTTGCGATGTTTAAACGACTGCACTCAAGAAACGAATATGAAGGCACGGGTATCGGTCTTGCGGTCTGCAAGAAAATTGTTGAACGGCATGGAGGAAAAGTAGGGATTGAATCAGAACCAGGCAAAGGTGCTACATTCTGGTTTACGGTACCTGCTGTCAGCAGCAAGCCAACGGCAGTTGATAAGGAAGTTGAGAGTTCTGTTTAGTAATTTAAGTCTTATAAGAAAAAAGCCAAAAAATAAAATATGGTTTATTATGTAATAAACGGTTTTTATCAGACTATAAAGGAATTAATTTAGTAATTGATTACTAATTCCGATTTATCATAGAGACAGTAGTGTGTTCTTTTAAAGCTGCATAAGAAAAGTTAATAGTTTCTGCCGTATTATAGGTATGGCAGATAAAAAATGTATCCGAGCCCCTGACAAGGGTCCAGATAGATTTACGGTATCGGTATAAATGGCCGATAACGGAAGGACTAACTCACAGCCAGAAAGCGTAAAAAATAGCAAGGGGGCTAATATGGCAAATGAGAAAAAACAAATAAGTATTCTCCTGGTTGAGGACGATCCGGGAGACCAGAAACTGATTAAGACGGCTATCTTGTGCCGGGACCACGAACTTGGTCTGAACATTGCTTCGAGCGGTGAGTCAGCCCTTGCTTATCTGGCCAAGACCAAAACCGAGCCGGAACAGCACTCAAGACCGAATCTGATATTGCTTGACCTGAATATGCCGGGTATGGGAGGAAAAGAATTTCTTAGAAAAATCAAGGTGGACGACGATTTTTGTTCTATTCCGGTAGTAGTTGTAACAACATCCGATTCTGAAACAGACATACAGGAATGTTACGCACTGCATGCGGCGGGTTATATACAGAAATCTGCGATGCCCGATGAGTTTAGCCAGGTGCTTGAAAAACTGACTCGTTACTGGTTTTCAGTTTCGGCTATACTTCAAGAGTAAGTGAAGAAGAACGGTAAATTATAAATAATAACACAGGAGTCTAAAATGGACACTTACAAAACAGTAACAGTAATGCTGGTCGAGGATGATCCCGGAGACCAGAAATTGATAAAAATGTCGCTCAGGGAGCAAAGAATCGCCAATGCTCCTATCGTTGCCCAGAGCGCCGAAGAGGCGGTTGAATACCTTAATGCGAATATTTTGGGCGACAAGCAGCAGCATTTGCCGGATTTGATACTGCTCGACTTGAATATGCCTGGTATGGGCGGCAAAGAATTTCTCAGGCAGATAAAGTCGGTTCCTCAACTTGCATCTATACCGGTCGTAATATTAACGACAAGCGATTCGGACAAAGACATCCTCGAAAGTTTTAAACTTCAGGCAGCAGGGTATATCAAAAAGCCTGTAAGTATTACGGATTTCCAGGAAGTTATGCGGACTTTAACAGATTATTGGTTCACAATTTGCAGGCGAATAACACATGAGTCAGACAGACAGACAAGTGAATGTCTTAATAGTTGATGATGATGAGCTGGATCGCAAGCTCGTAAAACTGGTTCTGATTAAAGCTGCGGCACAGATACGATTCAATATTGAGACTGCTCAGAATATGAGCGAAGCACTCGCAAAGCTGGCAGAGGCCAGCTTTAGTATTGTGTTACTTGATCTTAATCTACCGGACAGCAGGGGTACGGAGACCGTGAAGAAGGTTTTCGAAATTGCTCCGGATGTGCCTATTGTGGTATTGACAGGGCTTGACGATGAGGATGCCGGTCTTGATGCGATTAGAAGCGGTGCAGAGGATTATCTTGTAAAAGGCGATAGTCTCGAATATACGCTGGTGAGAACTATCAGATATGCAATCGAGCGAAAAAGAACCGAGTCCAGTATTTTGGAGGCTAAACAGGATCTGGAGAAGATTAATGCCAGATTATTAAAGGCAACAAAGACAGCACAGGAAATGGCTGCCGAGGCGGAAAGAGCCAATGCGGCTAAAAGCGAATTTTTGGCTAATATGAGCCATGAAATAAGAACTCCAATGAATGCAATTATCGGCTTCAGTGAGGTGCTTGAGGAAGAGACGCTTACCGAACAGCAGAAGCAATATATAAAATTGATACTTGACAGCAGCAGGCATCTCCTTGGACTGGTTAATGATATTCTTGACTTTTCTAAGATTGAGGCAGGACAAATGAATACCGAATCAATTGAGTGTGATGTCAGGGCGCTTCTGGAAAATGTTGAGTCTTTGATAAAACCTTCAGTTGAAAAGAAAAATCTCCAATTGAAGATAGAATGTTCCGACGATGTGCCTATTGTGATAATGACAGACCCTGCAAGACTGAGACAATGTCTTATTAATCTCTTGAGCAATAGCGTAAAATTTACCGAACAGGGTTATGTTAAGATTTTTGCTCATAAAGTATCAAAAGATAATAATCCATTTGTGGAGTTTGCGGTATCCGATACAGGAATAGGAATACCCGCAGAAAAGCTCGGGACTATTTTTGATTCGTTCACTCAGGCCGACGGCAGCACTACCCGCAAATACGGCGGAACGGGGCTTGGTCTTACCATTACAAAACAGCTTGCCGAACTTATGGGAGGTAATGTGACTACCGAGAGCCAGGTTGGGCATGGTTCGACCTTCAAATTTCTTGTCCCAGCGACTATTCCTCAGGAACAATCTCTGGAAAGCGGCCTATCCGAAAATACCGGTGAGACTGAGCAGGAAACCGAAGATAAACAGGGAAGTTTGCAGGCGGAATTTTCTGGCAGAGTACTGGTTGCCGAGGATGGAATGGCAAATCAGGTATTGATAAAACTTTTACTTGAAAAACTTGGTTTCGTCGTGACGGTTGCTAAAGATGGGCTGGAAGCAATAGATGCGGTTAAAAATCAGCACTTTGAAATAATATTTATGGATATGCAAATGCCCAATTTGAATGGGTATGAGACTACAAAAAGACTTAGATCGCTCGGTATCAATACTCCGATAATTGCTATGACGGCCAATACTGCTGCCGAAGACGAAAAACAGTGTGTGGCTGCCGGATGTGATAATTTTGTACCGAAGCCAATTGACAAGGCGCTTCTTCTCAAAGTGATAAGAGAATATATGGGAGTATCTTCAAATGTAAAGTAGAAAATTTTTCTACTCTGTTCCTCCGTAAATCCATCTCAATTTGCCCATATTTGGTATTATTCCAAATCTTAATTTTTCCGCTCTGAAACCGCTTGGCCAGTAAACAAAGAATGCCTTGCCGACAAGATAATCGCGGGGAACTACACCCATTGTGTAATGGACGCCGTTGTTTCCAATTCCGTCAATAGACCATAGACGCGAATCTGCACTTTCTGGACTGTTGTCTCCCATTGCGAAAAATTCGTCTTTGCCGAGAGTAAAAGGATTGCCCTCGCCTGCGTGGTTAACCGGTTTTTGATTATCAACTCTTGTATCTAAATAATGAATATCGCGATACAGGGCAACATGGTTGACTGTCAGGTCGCCGGAACCGAAAATCAGAGCCTTTGGCTCGACTTGGCTCAGTCTTGTCCCTGCATCGTCCTTGCTAATACCGAGGTCATAAACAAGTTTTTCCTTATCAACTTCAAAAATAAGCTGATGGTCAACATTTGCGAATTTTAATAAAAAAGGTTTCCCATTTACGGGCGGAGAAATCTGCTTGCCGGTCAGCTCTATTGTTTGGCCGAGCGAATCGACCTTTTCGATAATCATTGTGCCGGAAGATTCTATATGAGCCTTATAGAGTGTTTCATACTTTGTAAGACCTATTCCGACATAACTCTGATCTGATTCGAAGGTGGTATAGTAGTTCATCATCAGATCGCTGCAATACGGTATATTTTTATAAAAGCGCGGGTCGCCGTAAGCGTAAGTTGCTCTGAAATCATTACCCTTGTTTGTGTCG
>JAQTQF010000093.1 GCA_028712345.1 Phycisphaerae bacterium
ATTGCCGTTGCCGATTATGTCAGAACTGACGATAGGCTCATCACAGTATTGCAGAATACCCTTGAGGCTGCCCTCGGCGGCTTTCTTTACCGTGGCATTGACTTCTTCAATGGTTACTTCTTTATTCAGCTCGGCGCTTAAATCAACACAGCTTCCGACGATTACCGGTACTCTCAGAGCAAAACCGTCAAGTTTTCCGTTAAGTTCCGGGATAACCTTGCCGACAGCCTTTGCTGCGCCGGTTGTTGTCGGGATGATATTCATTGCTGCCGCTCTTGCCCTGCGAAGGTCGCTGTGAATCATATCGGCGACATTCTGGTCGTTCGTATAGCCGTGAACGGTTGTCATAAGGCCTTTCTTAATGCCGAAAGTTTCGTGCAGTACTTTGGCAAGAGGAGCAAGGCAATTAGTGGTGCAGCTTGCATTTGAAATGCAATTCATATCTTTTGTAACGGTGTTGTCGTTTACGCCCATAACGCAGGTCGAGTCGATACTGTCTTTTGCCGGAACGGTGAGAACGACTTTTCTTGCTCCCGCTTTGATGTGATCGCCGTAGCCGCCTTTGGGTGACTCTTTGCTGCGGAAAATGCCGGTAGATTCGACTGCGACATCAATACCCATAGCCTTCCAGGGCAGCTCGGCAGGATTTCTCACAGCCAAAACCTTGATGCTTTTTCCGTTGATTATCATTACATCATCCTTGACTTCAACGGTACCTTTCCATGGGCCCATAACGGTGTCATATTTGAAAAGATGAGCAAGTGCAGATGCATTTGACAGGTCATTAATAGCGACCAGTTCCATATCTTTTCTGTTCATAATAATTCTTGCTACTGCCCGGCCAATTCGGCCAAAGCCGTTAATTGCCACTTTTGTTGCCATCGAAAAACTCCTTTAAAAATTAAGATTTAATTCAGATTTACAGGGAATCACCGGTAAATACACAAAATACGGAGCACGGATTCTATTTTATGGCAGGGCGGATTGTCAAGTATAAAACAAGGTTTGTTTGAGGCTTGTATATATCGGATTTTGGACAAAAAAGCCCGAATCAGAGCTTAACTCTAATTCGGGCTACTATATAATATCAGTGCTATCTTCTTCTTCGCACTGCACCTGTCTGATAAATTATGAGCGTTTTCTCAGCAGCAATCCGCCAAGAGCCAATAGCGACATTGTTGCCGGCTCAGGTATTCCGCTCTCATCGGCCAGGATTGTAACCACGGTATTAGATGAATGCCAGTCGCTCTGGTAGTCGGTTATATCATAGGTCAGGCTGGTTTCTGAACGCAATCCTGCGGGGGCTCCCATCTCTTCTATCCAGCTAAAGCCGGGAACATTGAATGATGTCAAGGCGATTACCGCCGCACCGTCGAGGACACTGCCGCCCGACAGGGATATTTCCTGTTCCGTATAGTCGAAAGAGTTGTAAAGCATGCCTGTTATAGTTCCAACCGGCACATTTCTCAAAGGATTGGTATAGAGCGATACGGTAAAGTTCATATCACCAAATACAGCACTGGCCAAACCGTCTGCCGATGTATCGGCACCATTGGTAAAGGTCGCGCTGATGGTCGGGTAGCAGAGAATAATAGGAGTCGCACCGTTGGTATAAACCTTTGCAACAGATCCCTTTGTCCAGTCAAGGGTTCCGCAATCCTGAACAGAAGGAGGAACAGCTGCGGTAAAGTCGGCAGTTACTCCAAGATTGTCTATCTCAAAAACGACTTTTGTGACGACACCCGCAGAAGCTAAAGCAGACACAAACAGCAAGGCAAGCACGCCCGTGCAAAGAAACTTCTTCATTTTCCCTTCCTCCTATTAGAATTGGGATTTTACTTTTTTACCTAAGATAATTTTTACATTTTTCTTTTACGCATAACCGCCAAAACCGCAAGACAGAAAAGCGAGATCGATGCAGGTTCAGGAACGGTCTGAATACTGGGGTCGGAACTGCTATATGATGTTGAGCCGAAGTTTGCGATTGCAGGGGTTGTACCCGGGAAAGTAAAATCGGCCCGAAAATCTCGGAGCGTCAACCCCTCGGAATTGTCACCGTTAAACAGTTTGCCGCCGGTAGTGCTGAACGAGGCCGAACCTCTTATTTTATTTACAGGCGCCGGAGGGCTTATCATTTCTTCGAGATACCAGGGGTCAGAGGACATTTGTGCAACCAATATGGTATCTTCCGTAACCACATACTCTTCGGTGTAAAGATTAAACAAATTACCCTGGATAGTCATTATGGAACCGCCGGCAAATTTCCCTTTTGCCCAGCCGCCGCTGCTCTGGTCTTCTAACAGAGTGGCAGGAGTTATGGAAATGCTTCCATCGAACATATAATCGTAGTCTTCAGATGTTGTTGTGCTGACAATGCCAAAAAGTACAAATGCCGGAAACCCCGGTATGCCGGAATAGTTTAACTGAAACTGCTGAGACGAACCATCGTACCAGTCAGTTGGCAGAAGGCTGATTTGCATATCGTCGATGATTGGGTTTGCATTTACAAACGGAGCAACCAACACTATCGCAACAAATACTGCCACGACCGTGATAGTCCTATACGCCTTCTTCCCTACTCCATTTTTCATTTTCTCTTCCTCACCAAAAACTACGGCAGAACAGAGTCATTACACACTGCTACCCATCGTATCGCCCTGTATTATAGTCCTGCCGCTCAAATATTGTCAAGTATAAAATCCGAAAAAACCGGAAAATGACAATTTTATGGGACTATTACATAGCACTTTTAAGTATTCTGACATCTTTTATATTGATTTTGCCGTCGTTGTTCAAATCTGCCAAATCGTTATAACTATCGAAACACTCAGGGTCTGTGCTGTATAAGCTACCGTCCTGGGCCTTTTTAAAGTCTCTGACATCTTTTATATTTACTATGCCATCTATGTTTATATCACCGAGTACAGGATTCCATGCTTTCCCGCCGGCACCGTAAGCTATCCTCATAAGCGGGTCCCCAATAACCACCTCAGACCAGCTTATGTATGGAATTGCCGAAAATGCGGCCTCAATGAAAGTAAGGTCTGCCGCACCATCTCCATCGTTGTCAGCAAGTAGATTATAGAACAAAAATTCATTATCGATAGCAGCATCAGGCTGAGGCTCGAATGAATGACCAATAGCTCCGGAGCCGCCGATAGAAACAAAGTCCACAATTTTTGCCTGATAAGTTACAGCGTCGGAAAACATCGTTACCGCATTGAAGCTTTCGAATGATGTAAAGACAGCGCCATTAGTGAGGTTAAATAGCGCCTCACCGGTCGGCCCGCCGTTTAAAAGATATGTTTTTGAACTACCCTCGTCACCATTTGTTCCATAGGCAGCCAATAAGACGATTAACTGTTCGCCGATTCTGTTCGGGTCGGATATTGCACAATCATCGAGGTCCTGCTGGGTGGTTCGTCTATTGGGGCGTCGGTCAAGCATTACACAGGTATCGTCTGCTAAACACATAGAACTGACATTGAGGGCAGAATAGTCAACAGAAGCAGAGGTCATATCACTAAAACCGGCTATGTAGTCATCTTTAATCAATATTGTTGGTGCACTTGGCGGCTGAGAAGCATTTGCCTGGTATATCCAATAATTTGCAGAGCCGTCAATGTTAAAAACACGGTTTTCATCAGTGAAAACCGAAGATAAAGCCGTATTGGGGGCATCATCAAAGACCGCTACGGCTTGTGCAGGATTTATGCCGACAGCAGGGTTGGAGGCCCTTTTTGCTCTTTCGAGCATTTTCCTGACGGCAAATATGGCAGATTGCCCCTGTTGTTTAGGGCCGTCAAGTCGAGCGGTAAGATACATATCGCCGGCATTAAAACGACGGTCAGTAGTGCCGTATCTAAGCGGCAATAATATGCCCTCCATAAATGGGTGTTCAACTCCTAATGTTGCTAAATGTGAAATTGCAATAGTCCATCGCATCTGCTTGGTACCGGGCGGCTGTCTTGCGAATAAATCTATCGGACTTGCCCTGTATCCCTGATATGGATTTATCATCCGGTTTCTCTTCTGAAAGCTGTTAGAGCCATAATCACAATACCACAGGCAAGTCAGTTCGGATTCCACCGAAGCGGCATCCACAGAGGATTCGTGAGAAATGACATCGTTGGCAACAGAACCTGCCGGGTAGATGACATTAGGAAATGAAGTGTCTTCAATTCGATACGGCATTCCCGCTGTCGTAACGATTACCATAATTTGTGTGATTCTTTCCGGATGATTTACATCAAGCAGAAACTGCCGAACGGGTGTTGCGATGCATTGGTTATAAGTTTCTCTGGTTATAATTTCATCGGCGGCACTAGCGTCCGGGCCGCTGCAGTTGTTCATATTAGGAAGATAAAGCACCTGTTCAGCCGGAACATCTGGATGATACTGCCGGTAAAGTTTGGCTATATAACGGCTGGTGGGGCTGTTTGAGTTTACAAGGACCAACACATTCTGACCGCTGATGTCAGCATAAGAAGCCGCAGCACAGAATGAAAGCACAAATGCGCACAACAAAATTCTACGAAGAGCCACACAGGGTTCTGCCGCAACCCCTGGACCAAAAGTTTTGGTCATTAGCGAATACCTCTTGCTCTTAAAAATTCTGCTCACAAAAGTCTGGCCGTTTTTTATAAACCAGACATTATCAAATCAAGCGACTATTTTTTTCTCAAAGCGGCCAGAATTCCTGCGAAAGCGAAAATAGTCAGACTTGCCGGTTCCGGCACGGAAATTACCGTAAACACATTATCTGAATTCTGTGCATCAAAGATAATATTGTCGAATTCGTATTCGGTGCCGTCGACGAGCGCTCCATAGAATAGTCCGCCGCCGTCATCACAGATGGTATATGCTGCGACACCTGCTGCCAACGCTTCGATATTAAAGGTGAAAATATCAGAATAACCGCCCACTCCAATATAAGAAGGGTTGCCCCATATAAGCTGCGTGACGACAACTCCGCATACTTCGCCAGTGATGGGTGAATTTACGGTTGCGGCGTTCCAGCCGCTCCACATTGGGTCTGGGTCTGGTGCAAGAAGCGATATGTTGGCGGTTCCCTCAGTTTCTGTTATGCCGAGGATTCCAGTGTTATTGACGCTAAGGTCAAGCTGCCATGTATCAAGTCCATTGTTCGGCGATGCTGCTGAATCGTTAATCCAAGCCGATACGGTTACCGTAACGATTTCGCCTATATTGAGAGTTGTTCTGGGTGCGGTCATTTTGAAATTTAGAACCCCTGCGGATGCTGAACTGGCGGACAAAACCAACAAGCCTACCAAAAAGGCCGGCAGGAGCGCAAAAAAAACACCTACAGCCAAATGACGAAGATTCTTCATCTTCCTCAACCTCCTATTGATACTAAGTCCACCTCCGAATCCGCAGACTACGAACACATCTGCAGATCAAACCTTACCCTAACTCGCAATTTTACCTAAAATATTTTATTTGTCAAGTCTAATATGCATTTTTATGAGCACAGCCTAAGAGTCGCATACACAAAACTATGGATAAAGACAAACCCCGCTTAGAGGCAAAACCTCCGATTTAGGCCATCTATATACCTCAGTGCTACATTCTTTTTCGCACTGTACTGTGCGTAGTGTATTATCTTTTCTTTCTAAGCAGTAATCCGCCGAGGCTTAGCAAAGCCATAGTTGCCGGCTCAGGGACGCAAACTGTGCCGATAGATATCTCATCAATATAGATTGCGTACTGAATGGAATACAGGTCTAAGAATTCTTCCGATGGATTCGGACTTATGATAATACTGTAGGTATCCTTGTAATAGCCGTTGCTCTGTATTTGGCGGTCGGCAAGGGCAAGAGATTCGTACAATGGATATGAAACTATCGGAACATCGACCCCGAATTCGCTTCCTGGATCTCTGTAGGTAATCTGCAGTGTAATTTCTTTCCACGAATCGGGCGAGTTATCAGTGGTATTTGGTATTGCTATATTGACCCCGCCGGTGGATAATATTCGCCAAACCCCCATAGCTCCGCTGTAGCTTTGAAGCCATATACCAGAACATAAGCTCAATGTAGGAGTTCCAAACGGATTGTCCACCTCATCAAGAACTGCGGGATTCGAACCATTGGAGAAACTCCATTTTTGATATGTCGTAAGCTGATTTGCATATGCAAACGAACACAATAGCGTGCCCAAAAGGGCCACCGCAACAATCTTCTTCATTTCCTTCTCCTTTCCTTCCCAAAATAACACAAACAGCACTCAGACTATCTATGCTATATGCATTCTATGCAAAGTTGTGAGTGATTGTCAAGAAGATTACGAAAAAAATTACATTTAAATGCTATTTTTTGAGATTTCAAGACACATCGAATCTAAAAGATTTAGATTGGGCAATACGGTTTAAAACCGCGTTTACTTGCCTTTACTTGCAGCAAATTCTTACTTTTGCCCGTTACTGAGGCTTGGCTGCTTCTCCTTACGGGGGCAAGCCAGAGGATTTTTTGACTGTCTTGAATTATGAAAAGCTGATTTTGGAGTGAGAAGTCAATTTTTGCAGAGGTAATGAATTTGCCAACCTTTTTGGATGTGCCAAGTCCGAAAGGCTGGAATTTGTCGCCATCACGGCGAAAACGGACAAAAAGAGGCGGGTTTAATTTTTCAAGATCGAACCATTCGATGAAATTGTCCTTTTTATTTTTTACCATTTGGAGGGTTATCTCCTTGGTAGGGACAAGGGTCGTTTCGATAATCCAGTCGGCAAAACATACTTTGCCGGGAATCGGTAATTGAATCTGGGCGGTTTTTTGAGGTTTGCCCTGCGCTCGGCCGATATGAAAACCGGTTTGCTCTTTTTGGATGATTGCCTCAGAAGGCAGATGAAGGGATTTTCCGGGTTTGCCCTGTTTAATAAATTTTAAAATCCTATTGTAATGCTGTTCGGTGAATTTTTGCAGACCAATCCCAGTCTGCTGAAGGAGTTTTTGTATAATCTCAATCTGCAGGAGGGGGTGATAATTATTAAATTCTGCCGGGTCAATGGCAGTCGATTGAGCCTGCTTTTCGATTTTTTCGTATATTTTCAGGCATTTCTGTGAAAGCTCAAAAATGATTTCTGTCAGATTGT
>JAQTQF010000094.1 GCA_028712345.1 Phycisphaerae bacterium
AAAGCCCTATTTCTTCGAGCATCTGTTTTTGCTGCTGGACTGTATTTGAAATAAATGGCATCACTTCACCAAAAAATATTTTTTAACAATGTTAATTTACCCGCTGTTTAGTTTTTGTCATTCCCGCGAAATTTATCCGCCTCTGGCGGACTTCGGCAGGGTTCGTTTAGCCGTCGCCGGCACGGCGACGCGGTTAGCCCCGTCATCTTGTATAACGGGGTTCATAAAACTCCATCGCCGACCTGTCGCGTCGAAATGCAGTGAAGACGGAAGGCGATTCCACAGTTTTTCACTTTTCACTTTTACTTTTTAACTTCTTTATATTTTTTAACAGTGTAAATCCGCCTGTCCTGCCATAGCCTTTGGCGACGGCGGATGTTAATCAGTGTCTAAAAACAACAGCGTTAATCCGCGCCTCTTCATTTTTGATTTTTTATTTGTATTTTTTATCTTTGATTTTTTATGTTTTATATTGTTTTAAGGTATTCCTCATACGCATCGGCATTTAAAAGATTTTTTACCCCGGCCGGCTGTGAAATTTTAATTTTACATATCCAGCCCGACTCATAGCAATCCTGATTTACAAGTTCCGGCTGCGATGAAAGCACATCATTAACCTCCGTTATTTCTCCTGCCAGCGGACTGTAAACATCGCTCGCCGCCTTTGAACTTTCGACAGCGGCAAGAACATCGTGCGACTTAACCTGCTTGCCGGCAGAAGGAAGCTCGACAAATGTAACTTCGCTCAGCGAACGCTGAGCATGATCCGTTATCCCGATTGTCGCGAATTCGCCGTCAATCTGCGCCCATTCGTGGTCTTTTGTGTAATAAAGATTCTTTGGAACCATAACTTCACCTCCATATTAAAACTTTTCAAATCTATCGACAGTTAATCCTTTCATATCAGCGATTAACCTGTCGCAAATCGCAACTCTGTCTTTCTTGCCATCCTCGATATGCTGCTTATTTCTCGCTAAATAATAAACACCGACTTTATCGCCAAAAATAGCGTATCCTTTTTTAACCAATCCGAGCAAAACCTGTTTATCTTCAACTTTGGCACAGCTCAAAACATTGCCGATACATCGACCATCTTTATTTACAAGTCCGTCAAGCTGCCTAATTGGTCTTATTCCTTTGCTGCCGTCGAATTTAAATCTCGCCACCTCGGTCTCAATTGGCAGTTTTTTCATTATTTCTTCTTTGCCGATGAAACATTTTTTCTCCAGCTTCACCGCCCAGTCATATCCGGCCTGGAACGGCGAAATGCTGAAATCCCCTGCAAGCTCGTGCCCATACAAAGGCAGACCCGCTTCAATCCGCAAACTATCCCTTGCCCCAAGTCCGCAAGGCACAACCCCGAATTTTTTGCCCTCTTCGAGTATGATATCCCAAAGCCCCCCCGCCTTGTCGGGATGAACGAAAAGTTCAAAACCGACTTTCGCGCCGGTATAACCCGTCCTCGAAACAATCAGGTCATATCCCTTCGCTTTTACACTGACAAAATGCAAGGGCTTAATCCCGCTGACATCGACGGCAAAAATATCTTCCAGGCACTTAGCCGAAGCAGGCCCCTGCAGCGCAATATCAACTTTGGCATCAGGAAGCGAGGGATTTTTAAGGTCCGTTACCTGATACTCCCGGCCTGGGTCAATATCGATTTTCTCAACCGTAACAATATTGAGCCAGTTTTTGACATTCTGCTCATTGGATGCGTTAGCGACAACCATAAAATTATCATCTTTAATGCAATAGATTATTATGTCGTCAATAATTTGGCCTGCCGGATTGAGAATATAGGAATACTGAGCCTTGCCGGGCTTTAACATTGAAATGTCATTAGTTGAGACAACATTCAAAAAATTCGCCGCGTCTTTTCCGCTGACCTTCAAAACCGCCATATGCGTACAATCAAAAACTCCAGCCGCATTGCGAACCGCCGCGTGTTCTGCACTGATGGATTGATACCACAAAGGCATCATCCAGCCGGCAAAAGGTACAATCTGAGCTTTACCGGCAAGGGCCGCGTGCTTTTCAAACAAAACTGTCTTTTTCGCTTCTGTCGTCAGGGGAATATCGCCTTTATTTGTTGGTGTTCCGGCGGAATGGTATTAAATCTAAGCAAAATTATATGCTTGTCAAATAGAAAATTTTTTATCTGCAGAATTCCCGAAAACAGCCGTTTTGATTTTTAATAGCCGATAAAAAAACCCGACCTGTTGCCACAGCAGGCCGGGGTAAATGATGGGATTAGCTTGATTTATCTATTTAAAACTCATTGGGTAGGCGCAACATCTTCTGTAGGTTCGCCGCCGTTGGCAGCCCCCGCGTGAGCAGGCTCATCGGCAGGTCTTTCCTCTTTCAAACCTTCAAATCTTAAATGGTCCTCGTCTTGAACATCGATTTTGATGGTATTTTTGTCTTTGAATGTGCCTCGGAGTATATTTTCACTCAACGGATCCTCGATATACCGCTCGATTGCACGACGCAGCGGGCGAGCACCGAATTCAGGGTTATAGCCTTTGTCGATGAGGAATTCCTTGGCCGCGTCAGATGTCTGAAGCTTATAGCCCTGTTTGGTGAGTCGTTTGAAAATCTTCTTGAGCTCGTAATCGACTATAATTGTCAGGTTTTCCCTCGTAAGAGCGTGGAAAACGATGACATCATCGAGACGATTAAGGAATTCCGGACGGAAGTGTCTTTCAACTTCCTTCTGGAGCATTTCTTTCATCTTTTCGTAATTTGCTTCAGCCGTGCGTTTCCCAAATCCGAATCCGGACTGGTTCTTTATCAAATCGGCGCCTATATTGCTTGTCATAATAAGGATGACATTCTTGAAATCGATATGCCTGCCGAAGCTGTCGGTCAGTCTGCCCTCTTCCATTATCTGCAGCAGCATATTATAGACATCAGAATGTGCCTTTTCAATTTCATCCAGCAGCAGCACCGCATAAGGTCTCCTGCGAATTCTCTCTGTCAACTGTCCGCCCTCTTCGTATCCGACATAGCCGGGAGGCGCCCCGACAAGGCGGGACACATTGTGTTTTTCCATATATTCGCTCATATCAATCTGAATGAGCGCATCTTCATCGCCGAACATAAATTCTGCGATTGCTCTGGCGAGGAGAGTTTTGCCGACGCCGCTTGGTCCGATGAAAATGAAAGAACCCATTGGGCGATTCGGGTCTTTCAGGCCGCTTCTTCCCCTGCGAACAGCCTTAGATATAGCGGTGACGGCTTCGTCCTGGCTGACGACCCTCTTGTGGAGTTCTCCTTCCAGTTCAATCAGTCTTTCGGCTTCGTGTCTTTCAAGTCTCTTAAGAGGAACGCCTGTCATTTTGCTGACGACATCGGCGATAATTTCGGTGTCAACTTCTCCTGCCGTTTCCTTATTCTTGTCATACCACTGCTTTTGAACTTCGGCTTTTTCGTCGAGAAGTTTCTGACTCTCATCTCTAAGCGCGGCGGCCCGCTCGTAATCGGCGTTCTTTACGGCTTCATCTTTTTCGAGCTGAATTTTTTCTATTTTTCGTTCGATTTCGGCCAAGTCCGGAGGCGTGGTCGTATTTTTCAATCTGACATTCGCGCCGGCCTCGTCGATAACATCGATGGCCTTGTCCGGCAGACATCTGCCTGTAATATACCTGCTCGAAAGTTCAACCGCCTGATACAGAGCTTCATTACTGAAAGTTACCCGGTGATGCGCCTCGTAGCGGTCGCGAAGACCTTTTAATATCTCAAGCGTCTCCTCCTGGCTCGGAGGCTCAACTATAATCGTCTGGAATCTTCGTTCAAGAGCGGCGTCTTTTTCGATATATTTTCTGTATTCGTCGAAAGTCGTGGCTCCGATACACTGGACTTCGCCTCTCGAAAGAGCTGGTTTTAATACATTCGATGCGTCAATCGCACCCTCTGCTCCGCCTGCTCCGACGAGTGTATGCAGTTCGTCAACGAAGAGGACGACATTTTTCGCCCGCTTTACTTCGTTAATAACGGCTTTGATTCGTTCCTCAAATTGGCCGCGGTATTTAGTTCCTGCAACCATTAACGCAAGGTCAAGCGAAACAATTCTCTTATCGTGCAGAATTTCCGGAATTTGTTTGTCATTTATCCGCTGAGCAAGTCCTTCGACGATGGCAGTTTTTCCGACGCCTGCTTCGCCGATGAGTACAGGATTGTTTTTCGTTCTTCGGCAGAGAATCTGAATCAGTCTTTCGATTTCAGTTTTTCTTCCGATGACCGGATCGAGTTCTCCCTCTGCGGCAAGCGAAGTCAAATCTCTGCCGAAACTGTCGAGCGCGGGGGTACGGCTCTTTTGCTGCGGCGAATGCTTCGCAGAACCCGCATCCATCTTCATTCCAAGTGAAGGCATTTCGGAACTGCCGTTATCAACGCCGGCACCAAGAATATTGAGAACTTCCTGGCGAATGTCTTCGAGTTTCAAACCGATCCCCATCAGCACCTGAGCGGCAATGCCCTCGGTTTCACGGAGCAGGCCTAAAAGCAGATGCTCGGTACCAATATAGTTATGGTTAAGAGAACGGGCCTCTTCGATTGCGTATTCGATAACTTTTTTGGCGCGGGGGGTGTGGGGCAGCTTGCCCATCGTTACCATATCCGGGCCAGACTTGACGAGTTTTTCAACCTCAAGACGAAGTTTCTTAATATCAACATCAAGATTCTTCAGGACATTGGCGCCGACACCGGAGCCTTCCTTGACAAGACCAAGGAGAATGTGTTCCGTGCCGATGTATTCGTGATTAAAACGCTGAGCCTCCTGATTGGCCAACGCCATAACCTTTCTTGCCCTGTCTGTGAACCGTTCAAACATAACTACCTCATTTCTAAAGGCTTAACTTAATCAGCCTATCACTGCCTTCCGGTATTTTAGCCGGTTTAGGTAAGGCTGTAAAGAAGATAACAGCAAATCAACCCCCGCCACAGGTGCGGGGGCTAAACAACTTCAATAATATATGTTTTTTGCGGCGGGATGTTCAAATTATAGGACCCTGCCGCAGTTTTCGCAGTCGTCTGCTGAGTTTATCGACAAAAAAGGGGGCGAACTTTGGGGTTTGGTGAGGAAAATTTGCGGAATTTTGGGGACAATTTGACAAAAATCAGCCCATCTATTAGGCTTACTTATTCTAAGTAGCATAAAATTGAATTTTTCGCCGGTTTAAAAGGCGTGAAAACTTAGGATTCGGAGACTAAATGCTTTATCGCTTACTTTTATTGGCAGCGTTGTGTATTGTTTTTGCAGGATGCAAAAAGAGCTCTTTTCCGTCTCAAAGCACCACCGGTGCGACGGCTTATGCGCCGCAAAGCAGTTCTTCGGCTAAGCCGATTTTACCTGCACAAAGCGATTACTATCAGATAATCGAAAAGACAGACGGGGTTAAAAGCTTTGTGGTCAAGTACGATAATAACTTTTACAGAGGAGGCGAGATTGTTTCCGAAGAGGGGTTCCAAAAGCTCCAAAAGCTCGGCATAAAGACAATAGTCAGTATAACGCCTACGGATTTTGAAAAGGATACTGCAAAGAAATATGGTATTGCCGTCAGGGAACTGGC
Organism: Phycisphaerae bacterium; assembly: GCA_028712345.1. Lineage (GTDB taxonomy): Bacteria > Planctomycetota > Phycisphaerae > Sedimentisphaerales > UBA12454 > GWC2-45-44. Next base: position 5,571 of record JAQTQF010000094.1, read on the forward strand.
GTTTGAACCGACGGCGTTTGATTCCAACGACATAGAACAATATCTTGGAATAATTAAACGAAACGAAGGACCGTTTTATGTTCACTGCCACAGCGGTCTGCACAGAGCCGGAGCGTTCGGATTAATATATCGTTTGGCGATAAACCAATGGGAATTTGACAGGGCTCTGATAGAGTTCGGAAATCTTGGCGGAAGTTTGCTGGATGACCAAAGAATGATTTCCGCCGTTAAACAATGGCACGAAAAACAAAAAGCTGATGAGTAAATGAGCAGATGAATGATAGAGGAAAGGATTTTTAGATGGACACGATTAGAAAAATAAGCACGGCAAATGCGCCGGCGGCGATAGGGCCTTATTCGCAGGCAATTGAAACAAAAGATTTCGTTTATCTCTCCGGCCAAATCGGCATCGATTCAAACTCCGGCCAGATTGTTACCGGCGGAATAGCTGCGGAGACCAAACAGGTTTTGGAAAATATGAAGGCGGTTCTTATTGCCGCAGGGAGCGATTTGACAAAGGTTGTTTCGACGACGGTTTATCTTGCGGATATGGATGATTTCGCAAAGATGAATGAAATGTATGCGGAATATTTTATCGAGCCTTTTCCGGCGAGAGCGACGGTTTCGGTAAAGGGCCTGCCGAAAAACGCGAAGGTTGAAATTTCCGCGGTAGCGGTGAAGTGAAATAACCACGGATTACACGGATTTCACTGATTTATTATTTACTACGGAGAACACTGAAAAATAAAGGCCGCCTCTAAAAGCTTGTCCTCACGAAAGTGTGGATGTCATTGTGAGGAGCGTAGCGACGAATCAATCTCTCTTATTGTTTTGGTGTAAGCCATCCCCAAGCGGACAAAAACGAGATTCTTCCCCCTAAGGGGTCAGAATGACAGTCGCATTTTTAGAGATACCCTAAATTATTGAAGAATGAAGATTGAGAATTGAAGATTTATGGGAACGCCTTCGGCGATGAGCTTTTATTTTTTTAGACGCGGGTTTATCCGCTGTCGCCAGAAGATTCCGGCGGTTTATAAAGTTCGTTACAGTCAATACCAAGAGAAATGACAAATCTTAGGGCCATTAATTGAACCATCAAAGCCAGAGTATGCAGAGCGAGAGAATATAAAACGGTAAACGCAAAGCTGATGCTTATTGCCGGGGGAGCGCCAAAAAAGCCGGGGAAAAGCTTCGATAAATACGGCAGAGCAATAATCTGAACAAGAAAGATTATTAATAACGGTTTTGCTTTCAATAATTTAACTTTCCACATAAGGCCAAAACTTTTAGATAAGCTACAATCCAAAACAATTATTATTACCGGGATTAATAAAGTCAACTTAGCCAATAATAGTTGTATGAGAGTAATGCCTATCCGGGTAGAGGAGGAAGATGTCTTGTCAATCGTCATTGTAAGCCAGACAAAAAATATCATAGGCAATGCGCATAATATGTGGAACCTGATAAGCCTCCAGAAAAAGCCTTTGCCTGCTCGAAATAGGTCGGCAAGCGATTGCCGTCTGTTTTGTTCAAGA